>NZ_JBFTOF010000017.1:0-139155 GCF_056397845.1 Rhizobium sp. 05L419 | reverse complement strand
AGCGCGCGCGGATGATGTGAAGGAAGTCCAGATGCTCCATTGGTGGACGTCTGGGGGTGAGGCGGCGGCCCTCAACGTGCTGAAGGGCGATCTGGCCAAGGAAGGTTATGCCTGGAAGGACGTGCCGGTCGCCGGCGGCGGCGGCGATGCTGCCATGACCGCGTTGAAGGCCATGGTCGCTGCGGGAACCTACCCGACGGCTTCGCAGATGCTTGGTTATACCGTGCTGGACTACGCCCAGGCGGGCGTCATGGGCGATCTGACCGAAACGGCGAAGAAGGAAGGCTGGGACAAGTCGGTTCCGGCGGCCCTGCAGAAATTCTCCGTTTACGACGGCAAGTGGGTTGCGGCCCCTGTCAACGTGCACTCCGTCAATTGGCTTTGGATCAACAAGGCGGTGATGGACAAGATCGGCGGCACCGAGCCGAAGACCTTCGACGACCTGATCGCGCTGCTCGACAAGGCCAAGGCAGCCGGCGTCATTCCGCTGGCRCTCGGCGGTCAGAACTGGCAGGAGGCGACGATGTTCGATTCGATCGTGCTGTCGACGGGCGGTCCTGRATTCTACAAGAAGGCCTTCAACGATCTCGACGAAGCGTCGCTGAAATCAGACACGATGAAGAAGTCTTTCGACAACCTTGCCAAGATCAAGGAATATGTCGATCCGAACTTCTCCGGCCGTGACTGGAACCTTGCCACCGCCATGGTCATCAAGGGCGATGCCCTCGTTCAGGTCATGGGCGATTGGGCCAAGGGCGAGTTCGTCGCGGCGAAGAAGACGCCGAACACGGACTTCCTTTGCTATCGCTTCCCCGGCACCGAYGGCAGCGTGATCTGGTATTGCCGATCTCAAGGCTGCCAACGAAGGCGGCACGCTGTTCGGCTCGCTGGCACAGGGCTACGGCGCTCCCCCGGCAGTCGCCAACGCTTACAAGGACGTCGTGTCGAAGTTCGTTCATGGCCAGATCACGACCTCCGACCAGGCTGTCGAAGAACTCGTCAAGGCAATCGACGACGCCAAGTAGGCATTCGTTCATCGAATAGAAGCCTTCCCCGCGCGAGCGGGGGAGGCATTCAGACACACGGATACGGCCCTGGGAGGGGACGAACTACATGAGCACCGTCGCGACGCCCGAAATCAACCTGACGTCGGAGCGCAGAACACGCAATTCCATCCGCTCCCGTCTTCAAGATGCGTTGCCGAAGATCGTCCTGGCGCCGAGCTTCGCCGTCACCGTGATTTTTGTCTATGGCTTCATTGTTTGGACGGTCTATCTGTCCTTCACCAATTCCAAAACCTTCCCGTCCTATGTGCTGACCGGGCCACGCGCCTATCAACGGCTCTGGCGCTGGACGTTCGAGAACGATCCGCCGTCGAGCTGGTACACTTCGATCACCAACATGGGCATTTTCGGCTTCCTCTATGTCGGGATCTGCCTGGCGCTTGGATTGTTTCTGGCGATCCTGCTTGATCAGAAGATCCGCGGCGAAGGCCTCCTCAGGCCCATCTATCTCTATCCGATGGCGCTGTCGTTTATTGTGACGGGCGTTGCCTGGAAGTGGTTCCTCGATCCCGGTCTCGGTCTTGAGCAGACGCTGCATCAATGGGGTTGGACAAGCTTCCACTTCGATTGGATCAAGAACAAGGATTTCGTCATCTACACCGTTGTCATCGCCGGCGTCTGGCAGGCCTCCGGCTTTGTCATGGCGATGTTCCTTGCCGGGTTGCGCGGCATCGACGGTGAGATCATGAAAGCCGCCCAGATCGACGGCGCGACGACCTGGCAGCTTTACAAGCGCATCGTCATTCCGATGCTTCGGCCGGTGTTCCTGTCGGCCTTCATCGTGCTCGCTCACATGGCGATCAAGTCCTACGACCTTGTTGTGGCGCTGACATCAGGCGGACCCGGCGGTTCCGCCTGGCTGCCGTCCAACTTCATGTATGAATACACGTTCAAGCGCAACGAGATGGYGGTGGGCTCGGCGAGCGCGATCATCATGCTGATGACGATTACGGCGATTATCGTTCCCTACCTCTATTCCGAACTGCGGGAGAAATCGCGATGAGTGCCGTCGTCGCCTCCGGCAGCGCCCAGCGCCGCACGGCCAACGCAAGAATGCTCAATCGCATCGTCATCTACGGGCTCCTTCTATTCTTTGCGATAGTCTATCTGATGCCGCTGTTCGTGATGCTGGTGACCTCGTTCAAGACTATGGACGAGATCCAGAACGGCAACATGCTGTCGCTGCCAAAGGCTCCGACGCTCGATCCCTGGTTCAAGGCATGGGGTGAAACCTGCGTCGGCCTGACCTGCGCCGGCATCAAGGGTTACTTCTGGAATTCCATCAAGATGGTGGTTCCGGCGGTTGCGATTTCGACGCTGCTCGGTGCTCTCAATGGCTACGTGCTGACCAAATGGCGGTTTCCCGGTCATACGCTGGTCTTCGGCTTGATGCTGTTTGCCTGCTTTATCCCGTTCCAGTCGGTGCTGCTGCCGATGGCGACTATTCTTGGATCCCTCGGCCGCTTCGGGACAACGCTTCAAAACATGACGGGCTCCTCGTTCGGGTTCGGCAATCCGACCGCAAACCTTGTCTTCGTCCACGTCGTCTACGGTCTCGGCTTCACGACGCTGTTTTTCCGCAACTACTACGAGGCCTTCCCGACCGAACTGGTCAAGGCCGCCCAGGTCGATGGCGCCGGGTTTTTCCAGATCTTCCGGCGGATCATGCTGCCGAACTCGCTGCCGATCATTGTCGTGACCGTGATCTACCAATTTACCAACATCTGGAACGACTTCCTGTTTGCCTCTGCCTATGCGGGCACCGGTGAGTCCATGCCGATGACGGTCGCGCTCAACAACGTCGTCAACACCTCGACCGGTGTCGTCGAATACAACGTCAACATGGCTGCGGCGATGATCGCCGCCATGCCCACGCTTCTCGTCTACATTCTCGCCGGCCGCTACTTCGTTCGCGGACTGATGGCGGGCGCCGTCAAAGGATAATCAATGGCTTTTCTCGAAATTTCCGGCCTCAGGAAACGCTTCGGTTCTGTCGAAATCCTCAAAGGGATCGACCTCGAACTGGAGAAGGGTGGGTTCCTCGTCCTCGTCGGTCCATCGGGTTGCGGCAAGTCGACCTTGCTCAATACCATTGCCGGGCTGGAGTCGATTACCGAAGGCCAAATCCGTGTCGATGGACGGGCGATTGACGATCTGCATCCCTCGAAGCGGGATATCGCCATGGTGTTCCAAAGCTATGCGCTCTACCCCAACATGACGGTCGCCGGGAACATATCCTTCGGCATGGAGATGCGCGGCGTACCGGTAGAGGAGCGCAAGAAGGCCATCGACAAGGTGGCCAAGGTGCTGCAGATCGGCCATCTTCTGGATCGCAAGCCGAGCCAGTTGTCGGGCGGCCAGCGTCAGCGCGTTGCCATGGGACGGGCGCTGGTGCGCGATCCGAAGCTCTTCCTGTTTGACGAGCCCCTGTCGAACCTCGACGCAAAGCTTCGCGTCGACATGCGCATCGAGATCAAGCGCCTCCACCAGGCGACGGGAACCTCCATCGTCTACGTCACCCACGACCAGATCGAGGCCATGACGCTTGCGACCAAGATCGCCGTCATGCGTGACGGCGAGGTACAGCAGTTCGGAACGCCTGCGGAAATCTACAACAATCCGGCCAACCTGTTCGTCGCCGATTTCATGGGCTCACCCGCAATGAACCTTCTGACGGCGACCGTCGGCACCGACAGCAAGGGGCTTCACGTGTCGCTGGAAAGGCCGCATGCCGCACCGCTGAGCCTCGCCTTGCCGCAATTGGACGGGCTTGCCGCCTATGTCGGCAAGCAGATTGTCTTCGGCATCCGGCCCGAAGCATTGACTGACCCCGATGGCGCAGATCGTAACGCCAGATCGCTGGCAGAGGGTGATTGCCTCATCGAGGTCGTCGAACCGGCAGGTTCCGACACCTTCGCCGTGACGAAACTTGGGGGAAAGGAGGCCGTCGCACGGCTGCGCGCCGACATTCACATCACCGCCGGTCAAACCACCCGACTTACCTTCAACCTCGACAAGGCAGTCTATTTCGACCCGCAGAGCCAGCAGCGGATCGCATAGAGATCATTCGGATTTCGAGCCTCCAGCGACCGGTCCTCTAGCCGCGATATCGGGCAAGAGAGAGATCGGCCGTTTCGATGTCGGCCTTCCTACCACTGACGATGTCGGTCAGGACACGTGCCGATCCGGTGCTCATGGTCCAGCCAAGCGTGCCGTGGCCGGTGTTGAGGAAGAGATTGCGGATCTTGGTTGCGCCGATGACCGGCGTCCCATCTGGTGTCATCGGCCGCAGTCCGCACCAGTAGTTGGCCTTTGCGAGATCCCCGCCCGGGAAGAGATCGGTCACGGAATGTTCGAGCGTCCGGCGCCGGGCAGGGCCGAGGTCGTTCGTGTAGCCCGATATCTCGGCCATGCCGCCAACGCGGATCCGGTCGCCGAGGCGGGTGATGGCGATCTTGTATGTCTCATCCATGACAGTCGATTCGGGCGCACGCGATGCATCAGTAATCGGGATCGTCAGCGAGTAGCCTTTCACCGGGTAGACAGGCAAGGCTATGCCGAGCGGCTTCAGGAGCAGCGGTGAATAGCTGCCGAGCGCTACGACAACAGCATCAGAGCGTAGGGCGCCGCGATCGGTGACGACGGCCCGTGCCTCGCCGCCATCGACCTGGATGCTCTTGATGGTGCGCTGATAGTCGAAAATGACGCCCATCTCGACGCACTTTGCGGCCAGCGCATTGGTGAATTTGAAACAATCACCGGTTTCGTCCTTGGGTGTGAGGAGGCCGCCGACAATACGATTGCCGACATGTTTCAGCGCCGGCTCGACGCGCAGGCAGCCCTCGCGGTCGAGCACCTCAAAAGGAATCCCGTCTGCCGCGAGTGCCTTGACGTCCTTGGCGCAGGCATCCAGTTGCGCCTGGGTACGAAACAGCTGCAGCGTGCCCTGCATGCGCTCGTCATAGGCAATGCCGGCCTCCGCGCGCAATTGGCCAAGGGAAAGGCGGCTGTAGTCCGCCAGACGCAGCATGCGCGACTTGTTGATTGCGTAGCGTTCGGCGGTGCAGTTTAAGAGCATCCTCGCCGTCCAGGAGAGCATCGCGATATCAACCTTCGGCCGCAGGACCAGCGGCGCATGCTCCATGAACAGCCACTTGAGCGCCTTCTTTGGAATGCCGGGGGCGGCCCATGGCGAGCAATAGCCGAACGAAACTTCACCGGCGTTGGCAAAGCTTGTCTCCAGCGCAGGCCCGGTCTGCCGGTCGACGACCGTGACCTCATGTCCGGCCTTGGCCAGGTAATAGGCGCTCGTGACGCCGATAACGCCGGCGCCGAGAACTGTCACTTTCATGGTAGCCCCTGTTATGAAGGTTAGTCAGATGTATTGGCGATGATAGCGCTGACCCAGTCCGGTCAACATTTCGTAGGAGATGGTTCCGGCATCACGGGCGATATCTTCAAGTGTCTGATGCGACCCGATCAATTCGACTAGACTCCCGAGACCAAGAGCGTCGTCCGGCAGGGAACTGATGTCGACCGTCATGCTGTCCATTGAGACTCGCCCGACGATTGGAAGGCGGCGACCGAACGCATAAGCCGCACCGCTGGCGCTAAGGCTCCGTGGCAACCCGTCCGCATAGCCGGCCGCAAGGGTGGCCAACCGCATCTCAAAGGGAGCGCGATGACTGCCGCCATAGCCGATGAGCGTTCCTTCAGGCACGGTGTGCGTTTGAATGACTCGCACGCTGAGGCTGACGACGGGCGTTGTCGGATTGGGGACGCCGTCGCTGGCAATCCCTCCGTAAAGTGCCAATCCGGGCCTGGCCATGGCGCCGTGGAAACCACGGCCGAGAAAAATCCCGCCGGAATTTGTAAGGCAGACACGCATCTCCGGGAAACGCGCGGCAACCGCGCCCATTGCTGAAAGCTGGTCGGTGTTTTGCAGGTTCAGGCTCTCGTCGGCGCTTGCGAGATGGCTCATGATGAACTCCACATCGACATTGCGCAGGAGGTCAGGATCGCTGCAGAGCGCATTTGCTTCAGTCGGGCTCAGTCCAAGCCGTGACATTCCGGTGTCGAACTGCAGGACGGCCGGAAGTCGGGCGCCATAGCGCTCCGCCTCTTTGGACCAGTTCCTCAACTGTGCCAGGGAGTTGAGCACCGGAATGAACCCGCTGGCAGCAGCAAAAGGTTCGCCGCCTGGCAGAAGGCCGTTCAAGACGACGATCTTTGCCTCGCGCGGCAGATACCGTTTGAGGTCTTTTGCCTCAACGAGGTGGGCGACAAAGAAATCCCGGCATCCGGCCTCGACCAAAGCCGGGCCGACGCGATCAGCGCCCAGGCCGTAGGCGTCTGCCTTGACAACCGCTCCGCAGATGGCCGGAGAAACCTTGGCTGCGAGCAGCCGGTAGTTCGCCTTGAGAGCTTCAAGATCGATCGAGAGAATGCCCGAAAGCGCGCACTTGTTGACATCGTTTGCCGCGCTGGCGTCCATCGTCATTCCCCTGGTTTCATGATGGCCAGCATAGCGAGACAATCGAGCAATATCCCACCGATCGGATCGTTTTTATTGCAAATCTGGCAATGAAATAGAATAATTGAGCGTGCAACAGAGGATTTGTGCGCGTGACATTTGATACAATCGATCGCAACATCGTGCGGCTGCTGCGGCTCAATGCACGGATTGCGAACGCGACTTTGGCCGCGGAAGTGGGCCTGTCGCCGTCAGCATGCCTTCGCAGGATCGCGAAGCTTGAGCAGTCCGGTCACATACGTGGGTATACGGCGCTGATCGGCACCTCCGACAGCGACGACGCGATTGCCGTGATCGTCAACATTACACTGGAGCGGCAGACGGAAGAGCATCTCAACCGGTTCGAGGCCGCAATTCGCAAGCATCCCGAAATTCAGGAGTGCTTTTTGATGACGGGAGGATCCGACTACATTCTGAAGGTCGAGGTCGAGAGTGCGCGCGACTTCGAGCGCATCCACAAGGATATTTTATCAGCGCTTCCGGGCGTTGCTCGCATCCATTCAAGTTTCGCTATTCGCGACGTCCTGAAAAGATCGCGTGGCAAGTGACCTTGCCCCGTCGAAATAATCCATTTTGAAGTGAGCTTTGGCCCCATTGAATGACTCCAAGCATGGCAACAGTGCGATCTCCATTCCGTTCCGCTCCTGTCGATGAAGGAGCATATCTCGCGGCCCCGGTGCTCCGGTCAGCAAAGGAAGGTGGAGTGTTCGTCTCGCACATTCAGAACGCCCGAGAGCTCCAATTGGGCGGCTGCGCGACGAGTTCTAGAATGAGAGGCTCGTCTCATGCATTCGGCCGACCGAGCGCGGGATTAGACTCGGCCATAGTCGTCGCTCAGGCGAATGATGTCTTTTTCGTCCAGCAATTCACCGTACTGAATTTCGATAAAGACAAGAGGCTGATCTCCAGTGCAGGAGACGCGATGCTTCGTTTTGACGGGGATCTCGACAGTGCGCCCAATCTCAAATCTGAAGTGCGCACCRTCAATTTCGGCAACACCTTGTCCGGATACTGCAGTCCAACGCTCGGTTCGGTGGTTGTGATACTGGAGCGAAAGCCGCTCACCAGAATTGACAACAATGCGCTTGACGACGTGGCGCTCGCCAACATCCAGGACGCGCCAGGTGCCCCAAGGGCGCTGATCATGGTCACCGACTTCATAGAGGCTGCCCGACTGCATTACATTACTTCCTAGTCCGCTGGGTTCACTCCGCGACTAGTATGATTGAGGGGCTTCTTCAAGCACCCTTAGTTCGATATCAACATATCAACGAGGAAACCGATAGCTTTGATGCACGACGCTAACCATAATAGGAGGTGCCTTGTGATCGACGTTCGCGACGGCCACACGCCACGAGTGCTGATTTAGCATCCCAACGCCTCATCTCCGCGGCTACAGATTTCAGCCCTAAAACTGGTCGCGTTAACCGAAAGTCGGATGAGCTCGCGGCCAAGTCCGCCCCCGCCAACGCGATCTGTGCGACCAGAGGCAATGCATTTTACGCATCGGAAGGGAGTACCGCTGCATTCTAGCTCGCAGGAGGCCTCACTCTCCGAGCCGGTTCCTAACTGATACAAGATCTACTATTTCCGCAAACGCACTGTAGTCGCCGACTAGCTCTGAAAGTTTCGCCCGGAGGCGATTTACGTCGCCATCGATTGCTGCCATCTCGAGTTCTTGTAACTGTGGAACCAATGCGGCCAATGACAGGAAGCCCTCGCGAGCCCGCATAATCATCGGGTGTTCAGTTGGCTCAGGGTTGTCCCCGATGAGCAATTCCTCGTACAATTTCTCGCCCGGACGTAGGCCAGACATAACAATCGCGATATCTCCATCGGGGTGATTGGAATCTCGAACGGTTTGCCCCGACAATTCGATCATTCTGCGAGCAAGATTGTATATCTTGACTGGCTCACCCATATCGAGGACATAAACGTCACCACCTTTCGCCATCGCCCCGGCTTGTATAACAAGTTGGCTTGCTTCCGTTCCCGTCATGAAGAAACGGGTGATCTCAGGGTGGGTCAATGTGACGGGGCCACCTTTTTGGATCTGCTGTCGAAACAGGGGGACGACTGAGCCGGACGAACCGAGAACATTTCCAAATCGCACCATTGAGAAGGTAGTAGAACTTTGTGCTTCCGCCAGCGACTGAAGAACCATCTCGGCGAGCCGCTTTGTTGCGCCCATAATGTTTGTCGGTCTGACGGCCTTGTCTGTGCTCACCAATATGAACGTCGCGACTAAGGAATCGATCGCGGCTTGTGCAATTGTCCTAGTGCCAATCACATTGGTTTTCACTCCCTCGACGGGGTTCTGCTCAACTAGCGGTACGTGCTTGTAAGCTGCGGCATGATAGACAGTATGAGGCCGCCATGTGTCGAGGATCTTGCGAACTCTTAGATCGTCACAGACGCTTGCAAGTAAAGGAACTAGGGGCACATCATGTCCCACTTCGCTTACTTGAAGTTCATTCTGGAGCGCGTAGAGACCATACTCGTTTTGGTCGAGAAGCAACAAGCAGGCGGGCTTTAGCTTCACGAGCTGCCGGCAGAGTTCGCTCCCAATTGACCCAGCAGCGCCGGTAACAAGTACCACTTTGCCGAAAGCGTTCCGCTCCAGTAGCATCTGATTTGGATCCACCGGCATTCGACCCAAAAGGTCCTCGATTTCAAGTTCTTGAAAGTCTGAAATATGCGATTTGCCACCGGCGATCGCACTCAAGTCGGGTACCGAACGGACCGCGACCTTTGCTTCTCTCAAGCCGTCGAGTATTGCATTCCTGCGGGCGCGATCGATGTGCGGCAACGCCAGGAGAACGGCTTTGACTTTTAGGCGGCTGGTCAGCCCGCCTATATCCACGGGGCTGTAGACCTTCACACCCTCAATCACGCTTCCGACTAAGCCGGGATCATCATCGAGATATCCAACAACTTTAAAGTCGGCATCATGATTTATGCCGCTGGTGAATTGCCTTCCCTTTCGTCCGGCACCATATACCAGCACATTTGACTGCACCCTTTTCCTCAGTGCGCGATTATACGCGTCGTGCAAGAAATATCTGGGAAGAAAACGAGATATCCCAATGGCAAGCAACAACAGCAAAGGCTGGAGGATTCCAATGGTACGCGGGATACCAGGAACGCCAATGACCGTAAATATGATGGCAAAAGCCAGGCCGTAAATTACGACGGCCTTTGTAACCGTCCAGAAAGCGGCCAAGCCGATGAATCGAAATATGGCTCTATAAAGCCCCATCACTACGAATATTGGTAGCGCCAAGCACAGTGATATGGGGATAGGCAGGAACTGTATCCCCGAGAGTGTCACCCAATCATTCAGACGAAAACAGTAGGACAACCATATCGTTAGAATGCATAGATTGCTATCGACCAACAATGCGAGCGCACGTTTGGTTGGTCGTGGCAGGCCCAGAATACTGTGGATATATTTTTCGGAGATCATGAGCTTTCTGGATGACGATTAAGAACTAAGCATTTTAGAATCCCTGGGTGGAATTGGGAACTCATCAAGTAAATGTATCCCACTTTCTCGGTGTTGGACAACCAAAGAAAGAGAATTCACTTTGCCAAACGCTCTCAGGTTGATCCACCCGCGCGAGCCGTTCGGTCCAGCAAAAAAGCAGGACAGCAATCTGACAAAGACGATCGCTGGGTTGGTGGTATACTGACGTTTCCATGAAAGCTCCGATTATCCTCTAGTTAGTCTACTTAGCTCCCGGCCGTTAGAGTCATTCATCGCACAATGGTTGCAGAGCCACGCCTATTGGATAAACTCAATGCGAGATCCCGTCTCTCTGCACGACTTTCAATGCCGTTTGGATGATAATTTGAATGTCGAACAGACACGAGCGGCGTTGTAGGTACTCTAAGTCGAACTCGACCTTCTCACCGATCGGCAATTCATCGCGCCCGTTGATTTGCGCCCATCCGGTGAGACCGGGTAACAGGACCTCGATACCATGTTCCGTGCGAAGCTCAATGAGGTCGCTCTGATTGAAAAGTGCCGGCCGCGGCCCAACCAAGCTCATGTCACCATTTAGTATGCACCATAGTTGGGGCAACTCATCGAGACTGGACTTCCGAAGGAAAGAACCTATGGGTGTCAGGTAATCGGCGGGAGTCCCTAGAAGGTGGGTAGCAACGGCGGGCGTATCGATCCGCATGCTACGAAATTTTGGCATCAGAAAGATCTGGTTGCCTCGTCCCACGCGGTTCGACCAGTAGAGAACCGGTCCCTCGGAGGTGATCTTAACCGCGCATGCCACCAAGAGGCAGGGTACTAGGAAAAATACTGCGGCTACGAGGGCGACAATAAAATCAAAGACGCGTTTGCACAGTGAATACCACATCATGGCGCGTCACATTTTTGATTGTGCGCGTAGGTAGGCTTGATGGCCAAATAGGTGGCATATGCAGTCATAGATGGTGCTGAAACCTGTCCGCTCTCGATTTATGTCCTGATAGCTTTCTGTGTCCGTGTCAGCAACTGATTTTTCGCTTCTTGCCAGGTCTATGACCAGGCGGTCACGCAGCTAGCTATTTTTTGTTGCTAAATCCGCGAGCGAACGGCGTAGCCCTTCCGAGACCGAAAAGGGAGCACGCCAGTCGAGAAATTGCCGCGCTTTGCTCGTATCAATTTGAAGCGAAGCCAATAGCCGCGTAGCGGCTTCGTCTTGGGCGAGGCACCTCGCGAGTAGCTTGAGTGTGCCAGCTGGAAATGGAACGAGACGCGACGGTCGGATCATAGCATGAGCCATCCTTCGGAGGAGATCGGTTGTTGATATGTCTTCGCCGTCGCTGACGAGGAAGGTTTGATTCTTCGCGGCAGGGTGATCGACGCAGGTGATCAGCAGATCGACCAGATTTTCAACGTATATGAAACTACGCCTATTGTTAATCGATCCCAAAGGCAGTGGCATTCCAGTTCCAACCAGGCGTTTGAGCAGTGCAAAGTTTCCGGGGGCATCTCGGCCGTAGATCAGTGGTGGCCTTATGATCACCGCATCCATGTTGCTGCGCTCAGCTATGGTTTGAAGGCCTATTTCCGCTAGGTGCTTGGACCTTGCGTAAATGGAATGTGGGTTTGGTATTGCCTCCTCCGTAAACGGCAGGTCTGTTGTAAACGATCCATTCACACCAATCGAGCTTACGAATACAAACCTGCGAACCCCAGCGGATTGAGCCTGGCGCGCCAGATTCTGGGTACCCTCCGTGTTTATCGAAAAGAACGCGCGGCTCGGATCCGCAGCGTCTTCGCGAAGAACGTGCGCTCTTGCAGCGAGATGGATGATAGAATCCACTCCGGTGAGAATGTCCTTCCAATTAGTTTGGCCATCTATCACCTTCACATGGTGAAAGTCATGGTGCGACGTTCGGCTTGTTGCCTTGTATGAAATACCACGTAGCGAGAGTTCGCGTGTCAACGCTCGTCCGACAAATCCCGTGGCACCGGTTATGAGAATCATTTGCTCTGCCTGTATTAGTCAACGCCGCGCTGGCAGCTCTTTCGGTTGTTTCAGCCGCGATTGGGTCACCTACACCCCATCGGCGGCTTAGATCATATATCACTGTCTATCGCTACCGCGCTTCTTGATTGTGTCCTGCGCGCCGCTCATCCGTCTTTCGCGCGAAATTGGCAAGAAAACCGCGAGCGAGTGCTAGCTTCTCAAGTCGAACGGACGAAGGTAGCACGACCCTTGTCCGTTAAGGCGCTCAACGGGGGCCTTGCTCACTAGCGCAAGTGCTAACCGAGCTGACCCCATTCTAGGCCGCTTCATCCCGGAGTTGCATATGTCGGCGAACGAGATTCCGACCATGTTGCCGCCGCATCCGGTTTCTCGATTGACATATTGACCCTTATAGGTTCGAAAATGCAGTTAAGGTTGCCTTGGATCTCCTTCCAGGTTTCAGTTTCCATTGAGTTTTAGGAAGATAAGATGACAGAGCGGAAGTTGTTCGATGAAGAAATTAACCTCTTTGCGCTCGTCGGTTTTCTGAGAAGTAGCGCAATGACCGTTGTCGCATGCGGTCTAGTTGGTGCGATTCTCGCAGGTGTCTTTTGGGCGACGAGTGAACCGAAATACGAGGCCACTGCACAGCTTGTGCTGGCGAAGGTCAGCATGCCCTCGCGTGACGATCCGGATGCGATCGGATTAGTGGAATCTCGTGAGCGCTTATTGCTTCGCCTGCGATCGCCGTCGATCTTTGACGCAACGACGGTTTCAACCTGTTCCGAGACAGGCAGCGCAAGTTCTCAGCAGCTATCACGTGATTTTCGCGTAACCTCTCCGTCGGTACCCGGTGACGTCATCGCACTGTCTTTCACCGCACGTACGGCCGCCTCCGCAGGGCGATGCCTGGAGGCGATAGTGCAGTTTGTGGAGTCGGCGCAAATGGCCGCGGCCGCTCCTAACTTGAACAATTTGAAGGCACAGATTGCCGCCGACGAGGCCCGGCTTGCAGATAACGTTAAATTGCTCACGGAGACACAGAGTTCTGAATGGCAGAAGGCCATTTACCTTACGACCAGGGACGATGCCATCTCTCTTCGTGAAGATATATCACGGCTTGAATTTAAGTTGGCACTAAGCGAGTCGGCAAAGCTTATTGCACCGATTTACACCGAAATGCCGGCCGGCAAAGTCAGAATTGTGGCCGCGGGCCTGTTGACGGGGCTTTTGATTGGCCTCGGCGCTTCGTTCGCCAAGCGACTTTATACTTCGCAGCGTGCTCGATCGCAGAGGGTCAAAAAATAATCCTCGCCCTATTCGACAGTTTTACTCTTGCGGCGGGGGGACCTTGACGTCTCGCCCTCGTAGCAGGCTATAATCGTTTTGCGCGCAAGAATTGCATCGACCGAGAGGCAAACTTTCGCAGCAAGAAAGTCAGCGCACTGACATTCGATCCGTGGGACGCAAGCGCGCGCAGTATCTCCCTATTCTGCGCAATGATGTTTCGAATGCTGCGATTCGTGGTTCCACCCATTCTCATCTTCACCATGGCGCCGGGGAGATATCTCGAATGAACGCGGTGTCGTTCGAGAAAACGCATCATTAGCTCGAAATCAGCAGCGATTGCATAGTCCAGATCAAAAGATCCAAAACGTTCGTAGATTTCGCGACGAACAAAGAACGTCGGGTGAGGCGGGCACCAACCGCTTTCGAAGGCTCGTGGCACGTGGGGCGATGAGCGCCAATGTCTAACCACCGTCGACACGTCTTCCTGCTTTACATAATATAGATCGCCATAGCAGGCCTGTAGTTTTGGATCTTCGAATGCTTCGGCCACCTTCGCAAGTACGCCGGGAAGGTAGAAATCGTCACCGTTTATAAAGCCAATCACGTCACCCGTGGCTAGACGAATTCCCTTGTTCATGGCGTCATAGATGCCCTTGTCCTTCTCGGACACTAGCTGACTAATGAACGCTAGGTTTTCACGAACCCGATTCAGGGTGCCGTCGTTGGATAGGCCATCGACAACTATATACTCTAGATCCGAATAATTCTGAGCGCGAACAGAGTCGATTGTGTCAACAAWCGTTTCAACGTTGTTAAACACCACAGTGATGATCGATATTTTCAATTTGCTCATTCGCTTGCTTTCAAACGCCGAGTGCAAGACCAAAGCCTGTGGAGCCTCGCGACGACTCCGTGGCTCGAAGCCTGCTTAGCGGCTTCTTACGATCTTTTCTCAGAAATCTTCCGGATGAGCGCAGTAAATTCGGAAACAAACCGTGAGACGCGTTCATTGGCAATGGTGCGCGCGGCTACCGCGCGAGCGCGCGCTGTTTCCGGCAACGCCGCGGTTGCTGTGACGAGGGCGTCGGCTAAGGAAGTTGCGTCGAAACGGTTGAAGTAGGTAGCGGTTTCGCCCGCCTGCTCGCGGTTGACATCTAGATCGGATAAAATCAGCGGAACCCCCCATGAAAGCGCTTCCTCCACCGTGGTGCTCCACCCTTCGAACAGAGAAGGATTCAATAGGGCCATACTTGAGAGGGCTAGCGGCGCCAGGTCGTCGTAGGGGATTAGCCCCAGAAAGGTAAAGCTCTCTCCAAGATCTGCGTTCTCTATGGCGGCGTTAAAGCGGGAAAAATACGACGGATCGCGCGGATCCGATGGATTTCCTGATGCGACAACTGTCACTGACTCGCCCCGCGTCCGCAGAATTCTGAGCGCCTCCACAACCAACAGATGGTTTTTATGCTGCCAAAATTGGTTGGGTAGGAAGACATATCGCTCTGGTAACGAATATCTGTCAGCAGTAATGCGCGCCGTGGCGGGATCAATTATCCCCCTAGGTGGTACGGCAAACCTGACAACATGCGTGTGCCCTCGCGAAGTAGGGTAAAACAACTCGCAAGATTTGCGGGAATCTTCGCTGCTCAACATGATCGCGCGGTTTCCCGCTATCTGAACTCTGAATCCTATTTCTCTTTTCCAATAGGCGAGTTTGCCAAATAGGTGCGGCAAGAACCGGTGCTGAAAATCGGGAATCCAAGCAATCGTCGGTATGCCGAGGCGGAATCCTAAAAAATGGGCGACTTCAAAGACGACGTCAATTCGATTTGAGCGGAACAATCTGCGAACGCCCTGGTCGGCGCCCGTCGAAAGACTAATCAGTAGCGACCGAAGATTTCGAGATTTGTTGAAAAGCGAACTACGCACCACTTCCACTCTAGGGAGGGACGCAAACGGCGCAATATCAGTGTCGTTCACATCCGTCCCAAAGAACATCACGGGCGACACTTCTTCGCTTGGATCGGCCGATAGCAATGTGATCAGGTTTAGCAGATAGTTGTACCCACCGGTCCAATTTTTGCCGCCGATCATCATAAAGGCGACGCGAGTCATGATTTTTCTCTCGCTTCCGATCGAAACCAATTCACGTAAGCAGCTAGCCCTTTCGGAACGTCTATCTCCCATTCAAAGCCGATAGCAGCGAGCTGTTCGGAATGGGCGACGAGGCTTTGAGGGTCGCCGGCGCGGGTCTCACCCGAAAACCTGATCTCTGCAGGTAACGTTTCTCCTGCAGACCAAGCGTCTACGATTCCCCGGGCAATCTGACTAATATTCGTCCCGTGACCGGTCCCAATATTGATGATCCGAAAAGCCACGTCGATATTGTCACCCACCAGCCCAAGGGCCCGGGCGACATCATTAACTTCAGCCCAATCCCTTAGCTCACCTCCGCTTCCTCCAAGAATGAGATGGCCTGGATGAAGCGCGAGTTGCGAGCAAATATCCCACAGGAGTTGCTTTCGCAGCCCAGGACCGTAAACCGAAAAGAGTCGCGCGATTGCGACGCTTAGGCCGTAGCTATCGCAATAGGAGCGGCAAAGTAACTCCATGATGTTCTTGTGGTGGCCGTATGGCGAAAACGGGTTGGTCGGAGTTGTTTCAGCGATTGGCCCAATGTGACCTCCACCGTAAACGGCAGCGCTTGACACCGCGACCAATCGGCTTTGCGCAGCATCCAGCCGCAGCCACTCAAGCAGCTCGATCGTCGAACCTACGGTCCGATGAAAATCCTCACGCGGATTGGAAATTGCAATTCCAACCGACGAGCCACCAGCGAGATGGTAAACTAAATCCGGCGTTCCGAACCGCTGTTGAATTAACCTCAGGTTGGGCCCGTCAATCTCGCCATTGTGCCAATGGCTAATACCCCATCTCTCTGCATACTGGCTCGGCCAGATCCCATGACCAAGGCCAACTACGCAGTTGCTTGCAAGTGCAAGCGACTTAGCAAGATGTCTTCCTATAAAACCATGGGCCCCAGTAACTAATATAAGTGCCATTATTTCTCTTTGTCGGGCCTGGTGGCAACGAATGAGTATAGCCGACCAGGGCGATGATCCAATGCGGCCGCAATGCGAGAAACAATAGCCCAAATCGGCCGAAAGTTCAAAGCAATGGAGGCAGCCTTCTTAACGAAAGGAAGCCGCGCGGCGACACGCACCGACATTTCCTCATTTAACTCCCGTCGTGTGTAAGGTGAGAAGTTTATTTCACTTTCAAGCGGCGCGAGAATTTTGTCCACCTTGAAGCCGGCGGACGCGATTGAGTGCCGATACTTTTCGAGGAGGAAGGCATTTTCTCCGCCATACAGTTTGTGCAGCGGATGACGTTCCAAAAAAGTTGGCAGATCGCTTTCGCGCGAAATCACATGTTCGCGCACAGCTACGAACCGCCCACCAGGCTTCAAAACGCGAAAAAATTCGCGACAGGCTGAAGCAAGATCAGTCGTATGATGTAATACAGCTCTCGCAAATACAATGTCGAAGCTTTCATCGGCGAAGGGCAGTCTCTCGGAGAACTCCTCTACCACCGAAATTGGAAGTCCAGCATCTTCCGAGAGCTGCCGAATCGCGCCAGCGCCAACCAGGTTGCTCGCATCTGGCTCAAGTGCGGTAACTTCGTAGCCATCCTTCGCCAATGCGTAACTGGCGATGCCTCGACCCGCGCCGATATCAAGCGCTAATGCTCGAGCTCGCGGGAGAAAATGACGGATAGCCTTCCATTCGCTACTGCGCCAATAGCGGTCGGCAGCTTCGAGCAAAGGGTCGTCGTAGTACGCATCATGAACCAGCTTCCGCTGGTCAGGCTGCTGACGGAGCCATTGGACGGCCTTCTCCCATGTATCCAACTCTTGCGCGGTCATAGATCAGCCTTCGTCTCTGCGTCTGTCAACTTCATATTCCGTACGACACGGGCAGGGTTTCCCACAACAATTGCGTATGGCGGAACATCGCGCGTCACAACAGCGCGTGCTCCGATAACCGCCCCTTCACCAATTGTCACCCCCTTGAGGATGCTCACACCAAACCCGATCCACACCTTGTCCTGAATAACAACAGGTTTGATGGCGACGTCGGTCCAGTCCTTCAAACCTTTTGCCCAGTCCCTAACGTCGTTCTTTCGAGACTGCCAGTCTAGTGAATGGGAGTCGTGGTCAAAAATCGTCACGCCCCAGGAAATAATGACGTCGTTTCCAATTGCTATCCTAGAGTGGCAGACAAGCTGGCTGGCACCAATGTAGCACCGATCCCCAATCGTGACAGACCCGCCTGCATCGTCAAAATTGAAGGCGCAATTGATAATGGAATTGCGACCAATTTCGACCTTGCCGCCGCGGGTGGATCGCAACGCTATCCAGCGCACGCGGCTACCAACCCCGACAATAAACCTGCTCCGTTTGCGAACCAACCACCCCGCTAAAGCATTCACGAATAGCATCACTCTAGAACTCATGCGTTCTCAGCCAGGCGCTTAAATTGAAGCCATTGAGCGTCTTTGCTAAAATTTGTGCTTATCATATTGTGTCCGTTTTCTGCCACCGAGCGGAGATGTTCCGGCTCATTGAGCATCTCGGCGATTTTCAATGCAGCGGACGCAGGGCTGTCGTAAGTTATCATGGTGACATCGTTCGCCATACCTTCAGGATATGCGCCGACGTCCGAGACCATAAGTGCCGCACATCCCATCGTTTCCCAGCATCGCATGTTGCCTCGTTCAGCGCCCGCCATGTCGACGGCGCCGTTAAGTACTATCTTTGCGTTCGAGATCGCCGCATAAAGATCGCGTCCAAACACCGGAGGTTTCGATACCGCTCGAATGTTCTTTGGTCGTCGGTGCTGTCCAAGTGGAAGTAGGGCACCGATCGTACTTTCGGCCAGTCTAGTCAGAGACGACTGGTCAAGATGGTACTCGACTCTAAAATGCTGTCCAAGAGAAGATACTGCCTCGAGCACTTCCGAGCGATTTCTATGATGACGACTATAGCCGCCGACAAATAGGRCATCGACGGGTCGATCCTTGTTTGCTGCGTAGATGTCCATTGCGGGATCATGGGCGGGTGAGAAGTACTCGGCACGCCACCCAAGGCTGCGATATCCCGCCAAGATAAGAGGAAAGTTACACAGTATCATATCAAATGCCCCGAAATCGGCATTTCGCGAAGGCGCGGCCCTCCACATTATGGATTTGCGTACATTCCCTGGCAGTTTGCGAACAAAATCGCTGCCATATCGCATGGGGTCCATGTTGTAAAATATCTCAGTGCGATGATGTTCAATCTGACTGAGCAGAATCGCTTCCATTTTTGTCGACGGTGGAAGGCCGTTCTCGTGTGCCCAACGCCTTTGAAGTTTCTCGTCGTCGCCGTTTGTGAAGAACATCTCAGGATGACTATCGAAAACCGGCTTGAGTACATGACATGCACCATATCTGTCACCAAGGAATACGTTCAGCCTGTCGGAAAAGCTCGTTGCATTTGCTGCAAGCTTATCAAGCCGATGCATGTAGGCGGTGTAGACGCCAGAATTCTGAAAAACACGCATGCTGTCCTAAACCTGCCGGGATTGGACAGATGCTTCGTGCCCAATGTTGTCTTCATTGGAGGGCGCCCATCTCAATTTGCTGGATAGGACTATGACAAGTGGCGCAATCAATATTAACCCCCCCGTCAACATTGCCGTTTGAAGTGCCGTCGACAGCATCACGAAAATGCCATAGTGGCCGAGAGCAATGCCCGCTATTGATGCGGCTGTCTTCCCGCGATTAATTATGAGTTCTACATCAAGCCAACGGATGAAGAAACCAGCAAAAAGCGAGAACACGCAGACACCGAACCATGAGAAGTCGGCCCAGGCATCTGCGATGAACATCGCGGTGGAAGTCGAGCCCTCTACGCCTCGGTGCGCGGCACCGACCAATAAGTAGGTTGGATGCGTAGGTTGTGTGCTCAGTAAGCCGACAAGCCAGCTGAATTTCGTTCCCCATGTGTGCGGAATGACACTTGGAATCGCGGCATAATATTCAAGCAAGCTCTCATTCGGTATCATGAATATGCGGTAGAAGAGGAATCCTAACGTATCGTCAAATCCATGCAATTCTCTGATCGCGATCAGCGTCATCGCGCCGAATAAAGCAATGCAAATGACAAGAAATTTTACGATCGTCCTCATCGGGAGATCCAGAGACCTGCGCATATACTCAACGACGAACAACTGCAAGATGAATATGGAGGGGGGAGCTTTGCTCAACGTTGCTGTTTTTGCCAGCATGAGTGCGGTGACGAACAACCACGCGAAACTCTGCGGCTTCATGGAGCGTTCCCGCAAGGCAACGTAACAACAGAACGCGAAGAATGGAAAGATGCTCGATACTGCGAGGTTTAGAATATAAAAACGGCTTCCGCCGAATTCCCGGCGCAACGCTATCTTCGCAAATTCACCAAGATCAGAGGCATAAAACATTATGAGCCCCGAGAACTTGTTCTCAACCGCCGCGAAGGTGACAAGCAGAAATAAGCTTATCGCCGCGACGAATTGAAGTCTGTTGGCAACACCCGGGGTTACCCGGGTAGGCTGAGAAGTCCAATCCCGAAGCCCTGCCCGCATACGCCGACCGTCTATTCCAAACGCAAAGTCTGCCGCGACAACGCCAAGGCATATGCTAGCAAAGGAAATCGCGAGCGCCAAATCGAGCGTTCCAATAACGTCTGTGTAGGGTGCGGCCGATAGGATTTTTTCGAAGAACGGAGACCTCGGCTGCCATGCAGTCGGTCTGTAGTCGCTTCCCCATACCCGCGTGTAGTAAAGATATGCAGGACCGTGCAGTGTGAGCATCAGACCAAGGAGAACAGATGACAGAGTTAAATTTATACCAACCCGCCAGACATAGAACCCCGCCGAGAACATCAGCGCGGCGACAAAAACGAGGCTAGTCGACATTTGTACCCTTTGCTGTCGTCTGACGTGTTCGCGAAAATGTTCTGATCGTACTTTGTAATCGCAAAAGTAGTCTATGAACACGCATGCCATTCGGATAGCGGCTATGTGGGACCGGCGGGGACTCGGTGTAAGACTGAAGTTCTTCGACTTTCAGTCCGAGCTTTTTAGCGACGAATTTCGTTTCACGGCGAGCGTCTTGAGTAGTTATGATTGGCTTCGAGAGCTCTACCAATGCTTCCTCTCGACTCATTTGGCCGGCAACTATCAGACTCGAAAGGTGAAGCCTTCGTTTGTCGAAGTTAAATTTAGTTGGGAGATAGATATCCTGATAGAATTTAGTAAATCGAGATTCGCTGTGCTTGCTTCCATAATCACGCCAGCCATAATCATTCTTCAGCTCGGTTCGAGCGCCTTCCTTATTATAGTCTATATAGTTAAGAGGCCGATGAACCGTAAGTTGCCGGCGGACGCGCGTTAGCCAAATGTACTCTACAGGAGTCATAAAAGGGTAGGTCGTCAGCTTCATCGTGCCGAAGCGTTTATGAATCGCCCGCGCATGCGTGCCATCAATCGAGGGGTATCCGAAACCGCGAGGGACCACGGATTCAGACGCAAAGTTCACACCGCTCAGGAAATGGCGAATGCCGAACTTTGTTGCGGTCTGATAGAGCGTAGAAAAAAACGCATGGTCTTGCGGGATGTCTTGATTGAGTACAGATGCTTTCAAAAAAGCCACCTGTAAGTCTCGCATTTCCTGCCATTCCACGACATACGTGTGGAGATCGAGATTTAGTTTTCGGACTAGGAGTTCGATGTTGTGAACTGCTGGTTCGGAATTCCACCCCCCGTCAACATGGACCGCGAGCAAGCGGAGGCCGTGTTTACGGGCAGCAAGGTGTGCAAGGAATGCGCTGTCAATGCCGCCGCTGAGGCCCACCATTGCGTCGTAGGGCTTTCCTTTGCCCTCTGTCTTCAGGGTGGTGACTAAACGCTGCATCCGCAAGTCGCCTTCAGCGCCGGTCCACCATTCATGCGGACGCCGCTTCAGAGCATCGCGGCAGCAGTTGCACTGACCATTGACGTCGAATTCAATTGATGGATTGGAATCATCCATTACGCAAAACGAGCATACGATCTGCTTATTGCCCATCGCGCTTACTCCGTTCGCTCAAGCATTTCGGGAGCAGGATAGTTAATTAGAACGGCGCGCAATCGGCCAACAAAGGTAAACGCACTTCCCGAGGCAGCAGCAGAAGCGCCTGCCTTGAGGCCTTCCAAGAGATGGTCATAAGTGCCGGCGCCGCCCAGAGCAATAACGGGAATGCTCAACTTGCTCGCAATTGAGCTAATTAGCTCAAGATCATAGCCGTTACGCGTTCCATCGAGAGTGGTGGATTGGAGGATAATTTCGCCAACGCCCATTTCCTGCAGCTTGAGGCAGAACTCAAGGGGGAGTTGGTCAACCGGTTGGGCGACTGATCGCCTCATGCATGTTGCAGATGCTCCGCGCCCGGCAACGTCCACACAAACAACCAGAGCTTGACTGCCCATATCGCTCGCAATTGCTGTCAGCAATGCCGAATTAAATGCGCCAGCGCCAAGAACAAACTTCTCGACACCCGAGCGGTTAAGCTCCTCGCATTGCTTCAATTGGCTGATCCCGCCGCCGTAGGCGAGCGGCATGAAGCATTCAGTTGCAAGTTCACGCATGAAGCCGAGATCAGGGATGCGACCTGTCTTCGATGCATCAATGTCAAGTATGCATATCTCGTCCACCTCTTTTTCATTAAAAAGGCGTACGACATTGAATGGATCGCCCACATAGGTTCGGTCGCCGAATTGCACCGTCTTAACGAGGCGGCGTCGCTCGTCAATCAAGAGAACTGGTATCAGTCTTTTTCTCATTGAATCTTTCCGAACGCTTCAAGGACCCGCATCCCAAAGCGATGACTCTTTTCCGGATGGAACTGAACGCCAGCTACATTGCCTGAGTTTACTGCGCAACATAGTTTGCCTCCATAGTCGATAACTGCGGCGACATCTTTAGGATCATCACACTGAACGTGATAGCTGTGATCGAAGTAAAATCGTTCAATTCGGCTCGGCTCATCGAATAGCTCACTGGAACGAACTGGATTGACCTCGAGCCAACCGATATGCGGCACCTTAAGTGGAGATGACGATGGCAGGTCAATGCGCCGGACATCCGCTTGAATCCAGCCAAGGCCGCGCTCAACGCCTTCTTCGCTTGATCTTGCAAGAAGCTGCATGCCCAGACAAATGCCCAGTACGGGCACTCGCCTGTTCAATACCGCATGATTGAGAGGGTCGACTAGGCCTCTGTTCCGTAGTGTCACCATTGCTTTGTCGAAAGCGCCAACGCCCGGCAAAATTAGCTTGGACGCGGCCTCAATTACCTTTGGATCGCTGCTGGTCTGAGCGTCTAGACCCAAGTATTCTGCCATGTTGACAATCGCGCCGATATTGCCCACACCGTAGTCCACAATGGTGATCACTCAGTGTCCCCTCTTGTCCTGATTAAACGGATTTTTCCTGCTGGCAAATCGCCGTGCGAGTAGCGCGTTTATAAATGATATCCAAATGCCGGATAGAATAATACGACCTGTTTTCGACAAAAGTCCGACGAAAACAGTTGCGCCGGCGACAGCGAACGAAAAGAGACAATAAGCGAAACCGAGCACCAACCAATTCTGAATCCAAATAAAATCTGTCGAATAGAAAGCTAGGGCGCACAACGAGCCCACAAGCGTTGGCGCGATAGTGCTCGCAAACATCTGTTCGAAAGTGAAAACGGAGAAAAACCGTTTGCGTGCCATCAAAAGGATCAACGGGATTCGCACAATGCTCGCGGCAAGTAGACCAGTGCCGGCCGCATGTGGGCCGAACTGCCAGATCAAGACAATGGAGAACGCGACGGTCATAGTAGAGTAAGCTAGCGACATGGTCGTCGCCAGAGCATTTTTCGCCATTCCGAGTGCGTAGTAGAAGAAGACGTTGGACGCACATCCAACGACTCCACCAACTACCAGTATTTGCAAGAGACGTGTCGCTGCGACGGCAGTCTCTCCGCCAACCCATAGTGTTAGCAGTGGCTTTGCAAGAATTGCAACGGGTGAAAGCACTATAGCGCCAAATGTCGCTCCTACCCAAGAAGCCGCCAAAAAGAAACTAAGCCGCGCATCTTCTTCGCTATTCGCAAGGCTCCCAAATCGCGGAAAGATCACCTCGCAGACACGTATGACGGCAACATAAGCAGCTTCCTGAATGCGGTTGCAGATATTGTATTGTCCAACAAAGGCAGCTGGCGCGAGCGAAGCGAGGACATATCGGTCCATTTGGTTGCCAAAGATTCCCGCAAGCTGGGCGATCCCTTGCCATTTCCCAAAGTGCAGCAGCGATGCTCGTTCACCGGAGTTCGACGCCCGCCTCGGTCCTTTGACCCTCAAAGTTTCGGCAGTCACAACAAACCAGCCGGCTGAAGTGAGGATCAGGCTTGCTGTAAAACCTATCAGGTAGCCGTTAACGGTGGGCACAAGCCAAGAGCATCCAAGCGTTGCAACGACTGTCGAGAATGAACTCCAGGCGGATGCCTTCGCTACGTTTCGAAAGTTCTGGCAACCGACGGAAATGCCCTGCAACACAAGTGAGAACTGCTGCGCAAATATACCGCATGCAACGATCAGAAATGGAAGGGTACTGTTCAAGTTTGTCGGCGCATCGTGCCCGCTAATTCCCGAGGTGATCCACGGCCCCACGATCAAAAGTGCAACCCATGAGACTACGGAGGTTGCAAGGCAGACCTTCAGCGCCTCCCGTGACACGTATGCGGCCGCGTTATGCTCTTTCCTGCCGATTCTTGCAGAAACCTCTCTGATGGCAGCTTGTCCAAGAACGGTGCCGGCCAGGGTGAATGGCGCCGCGACAGCAATCACAATGCCTGCACGGCCAAACTCCTGTAGTCCTATCCATCTCAAAACGAACGGAACCGTAGCCAAGTTGGCTATCAATGTGAAAACGAAGGCAGCAAGGTTCCAGCCGGAGTTTCCAAGGAGAGAACTCCGTCGGTTCTCCGGTGTCACGAAGAAAACTGCCTGATTGTATCAATGACGTGGACCAGTTGATCGTCGTCCATCTCCGGAAATATAGGAAGCGACAGAATCCGAGACTGATCTCTAAACGCGTTTGGGAATTCGCCCGGGTTATGTCCTAGCCGTTCATATGCAACTAGGAAAGGCAATGCGACAGGGTAATTTATAACCGTTTGAATACCGTTCCGTTTCAGGTAGGCCGCGAGGTCGTCTCGGTGATCGTGTTTGATAACGAAAAGGTGGTAAACATGCCTTCTTCCAGGGCCTACCTTTGGCAATTCGAGACCGCTGACCTGCTCCAGAGCGCTGGTGTATCGGGCGGCGATATGTTGCCGCTTTGCGGTCCAATCCGCGAGTCTGGGCAATTTGGCTGAGAGTATTGCAGCTTGCAGTCCGTCGAGACGGCTATTGATGCCCTCGATGTGGTGATCGCCTTTGGTAAGGCCGCCGTGCCGTGCGAACATCGCCATGCGTTCCATTAGCGATTTGTCGTTGCAGGTAATTGCACCTGCATCACCCATGGCACCAAGATTCTTACCGGGGTAAAATGAATACGAGGCGGCATCGCCGAAGCTGCCCACCATTTTCCCATTTATTTCTGCCAAGTGTGCCTGGGCGCAATCCTCAATTACCCAGAGCCCATGCCTCTCCGCTATTGCCATAATCGCGTTCATGTCGGCCGGTTGGCCATAGAGGTGAACTGGAATGATACCCACAGTTCGGGGCGTAATCTTCGCTTCAATTTTAGCCGGATCAATTGTGAATGTAGATGCCTCCGTATCACAAAAAACGACCTGACCACCCGCTTGAGTAATCGTCTCGCTCGTGGATATCCACGAATGAGCGGTTGTGATGATCTCATCACCCGGTTTGACGCCCAACGCATGCATGGCAACAAACAGAGAATCCGTTCCATTCGCGCAAGAAACGCAATAGGTAGCGCCCACGGCAGACGCAAATTCTTCCTCGAATTTTTCGACGAAGGGCCCCCGGATGAATGCGGAGGACTCGATCACTGCCGCGATCGCGCTATCCACCGGCTCCTTTAACGATAGATATTGCTTGTGCAGATCGGCGAAGGGAACTTTCATGATGTCGACTCTCGGTAGGTTCGATTGATATCTAAATCGTCCGCTGTCAGGAGATATCGGTAGCGTCCGAATCTAGGGTTCTCAAAAGTCGGGCCGGATTGCCGACGTAAATCCCGGAAACGTTGATATCTCGAGTAACCACAGATCCAGCGCCAACAACCACATGGTCACATATAGCAACCGGCAGAATTGTGGCGTTGGACCCAATGGAAACGTGGTTGCCCACTCGTGTTTCCTGCCAAAGCGTGCGATTTCCCTTCGCAGGGCCGCCTACGGAAAACAGGTCGTTTATGAACATGACCCCATGACCAATGAAACAGTCTTCGCCAATTTCGACAAGTTCGCAGATAAAGCTATGAGACTGCACTTTCGTACGAGCGCCGATGCGGACACCCTTTTGGATTTCCACGAAAGGCCCCACGAAACAATTGTCAGCGAGTTCGCAGTCGTACACATTGGCGGGTTCAACGATCTTTACGCCAACACCGCAAACTACATCTCTGATCTGCGCTTTCCAAAGTGTAGGTGGATGGGTCACGACGACGACCGGCCCAGCTTTGAATACTTTACTTCCAGCGGCAAGCTGACTTCTTGTTTCGAAGCAATAGACTCATAAAGTGCCATAATAAGCTCAAGGCTCTGGCGCCCCTCGTGGCCGTCGACAAGTGCCGTTTTGTCGTTGGACAGGCAATCAACTACGTGCTCGTAGTAGGCTTGGTGTCCAAATCCATATACATTTGGCGGATTGACCGAATACTTCTCCATCACCTCGGCATCACTATCATTGCTGTCGCCAAATTGCCAAGTGCGTATCTTATTGACCGCAAAGCCGGCAATCTCAACCGATCCTCCAGCGCCAAGAATCGAAATTGATCCTTCGATGTCCTTCGGTCTCGTCGCTGCCGTAGCTTCGATTATTCCGAGTGCCCCATTCCGGAATTTCAATGTTGCGACAGCTGTGTCTTCCGCCTCGATATTGACAAGCGCCGTCGTGCCACGAGCGTGAACACTCTCGACGTCACCCATGAACCAAGTCAGCATATCTATGTGGTGGCTCGCCTGATTGGCGAGAACGCCGCCATCATATGCCCAAGTTCCGCGCCAGCTATCCTGGTCATAGTAGCTCTGATCCCGACACCAGCGCACCCGAACCGTGCCAAGCACCAGCTTTCCGAAGCGGCCGGCGTCGAAGGCCTCTCGCGCCTTTACAACAGGGACGTTGAAGCGGTTCTGCTTAACCACGAAGAGGCGAACACCGTTTTCATCGCACGCATTGATCATGGCGCTTGCGTCTGTCAGCGTCAGCGCCATCGGCTTTTCAACGACCACGTGTTTTTTTAGGTTTGCAATTTTGATCACATGCTCAGCATGCATGCCGCTGGGCGTTAATACTGAGACGACATCAATGTCAGCTTTGCTAAGCATCGTCTCGATGGATTGGTAGTAGGGGACATTAAACCGCTCCCCGAATTCCTTCGCCCTTTCCAGGACTACGTCACAAACAGCGACAAGCCTCGCTCCATCTATTTGTGATAACCCAAGGAGCTCGGAATGTCTCTTTGCGATACGACCGCACCCGACAATAGCAAAATTAATCACGGTTCTTCCTAACAGACATATCTCTGGCGGCTATTMAGCACTGACGTTGACTTTAAAGCCATGTTGTCTCAAGAGGGCATTTTTTTTCGCCTGTCCCAAGTCATGCGCAATCATTTCTCGGCACATTTCTCGCGTCGAAATTTCTGGAATCCAACCGAGCAACTCCCGAGCCTTGCTTGCATCTCCCAAGAGCGTTTCGACTTCGGCGGGCCGAAAATAGCGAGGGTCTATCTTAACAACCACCGCACCCGGCTTCAGCGCTGGTGCATTGTCGCCGACCACAGAATCGACGATGCCAAGCTCCTCCAAACCCGTTCCCTCAAACCGAAGCCTAACACCCAAATCTTCGGCCGCCCAATGAATGAACTGCCGCACGCTGTACTGAGTTCCCGTCGCGATCACGAAGTCCTGTGGGTGATCCTGCTGCAGCATCATCCATTGCATCCGGACATAGTCTTTGGCGTGACCCCAATCGCGCAAAGCGTCGAGATTGCCCATGTAAAGACAATCATCAAGACCCTGTGCAATATTGGATAGGCCTCGAGTGATCTTTCTGGTGACAAAGGTCTCGCCGCGCCGCGGACTTTCATGATTGAACAAGATTCCGTTGCATGCATACATGCCGTACGATTCGCGGTAATTTACGGTAATCCAATAGGCATAGAGCTTCGCAACGGCATAGGGGCTCCTTGGATAAAAGGGGGTCGTTTCTTTCTGCGGCGTCTCTTGGACAAGGCCATAAAGCTCGCTAGTGCTGGCTTGATAGAAGCGCGTCTTCTTTTCAAGTCCAAGGATGCGGATGGCCTCTAGAATGCGAAGGGTACCTAGCGCGTCAGTATCGCCTGTGTATTCCGGGCTTTCAAAGCTCACTGCGACATGGCTCTGCGCACCGAGATTGTAAATCTCATCAGGTTGAGTTTCCTGAATTATGCGGATTAGGTTGCTAGTGTCGGTTAAGTCTCCAAAGTGGAGCTTGAACGACCTGGTATCGCTATGCGGATCCTGGTAAATGTGGTCAACGCGCTGCGTATTGAACGAACTCATTCGACGCTTCACACCATGTACCTCGTACCCCTTCTCCAGCAGAAACTCCGCTAGATAGGATCCATCCTGGCCGGTGACGCCAGTTATAAGTGCGACTTTAGTCATTTTAAGCGGCTCTCTCCCGAGACAAGAAATCGTCATAGGCCATCTGCAGGCCTTGCTCCAGCTTGATCGCTGGTGACCAACCTAGGCTCTTGGCGACTGCGCTGTCCATAAGCTTTCGAGGGGTACCATCTGGTTTCGACGCATCGAATTCGATGATCCCCTGGAAACCGACAAGTTGGCTGATGATTGTCGCAAGTTCACTAATCGATACGTCACTTCCAAAGCCGACATTGACGTGAGTCTGCTCGTCGGGCACCGAAATCTTGTAACGCTCGCGTGACAAGTTCATAACATGAACGCTGGCAGCGGCCATATCGTCTACATAGAGGAACTCTCTCATCGGCGTTCCGCTACCCCAAATTGTTACGCGCGGTGCATTGCTAATTTTGGCTTCGTGAAACCGTCGCAAAAGGGCCGGAATAACATGTGAGTTTTCAGCATGATAGGAATCCCCAGCTCCATAGAGATTGCTGGGCATCACCGATCGATAGTCAATGCCGTGGCTGTCGCCGTATTGCCGGTTGTAGCTCTCGCAGAGCTTGATGCCTGCAATCTTTGCAATAGCGTATGGTTCATTGGTAGGCTCAAGCGGACCGGTCAGCAGAGCATTCTCTTTTATCGGTTGATCAGCGAGTCTTGGATAAATGCAACTCGACCCAAGTAGCAGGAGTTTTGAGATCCCCGTACGGAAGGCCGTCTCCACGACGTTTAACTGGATCATCAGATTGTCGTAAATGAAATCGGCCGGATAGGTGTTGTTCGCGTGGATGCCACCAACTTTCGCCGCAGCAAGATAAACCTGGCTCGGGCGTTCTCTTTCGAAGAACTGCCGAACGTCAGTCTGCTCCTTTAGATCCAACTCCTTATGAGAAGCAGTAACGATGTGGCTGGCGGGATGGCCATGGGCGATTAAGTGACGCACAATAGCTGAACCCACCATGCCGGTGTGGCCAGCCACAAATATCTTAGGAAAATTGTTCACAGTTCGCTCGTATATTCCTGGCATACCGAATTTACTGGCGGCGACAAGCCAGCGTCACTGTGCTGCGCTCTTGTAAACGCTGGCAATGGGCTTCATTGGGTGTTTCAACAGTAAATGTCAATCTTTCAAGGACCCTTCGACAGTGACTTCCCCAGCGAATCTACGAAATGACGAACGCTTTTCATAGGGCGAAGTCGCTCTGGCGGTCGAGTTTATGCGACCGAGGCATCATGAAAATGAATACCTTGCTCGTCGGCCGAGTTCGGCGATGCGAAAAATGTGGGTGGGTATCTTCTTATAGCCTCTCACCTTGATCGACCGGTATCGCGCGCGATCAGCTATCTGGCTTTCGAGCGCCCTCACCGAAAGCTCCAAGAGATTGCGCCTCACCGTGAAGATCTGAATGCCGGTGTCCCAACCCCGCTCAAGACCTACATCGAAGGGGAACTTTATTTCTTCCATGGACCTKAGTAATTTTTCAGCACCGCGGCGGGTCACAAGATAACAGGCTGCAGAACCTTGCGGGCCAAAGGCACATTTGCCTATCACGTCACCCCGACGGGTGCGCGCGACCGGGCGATGCAGCACAGTGCGGTGGTTAAGTAGCTTTACGGCCTCAGCAAATGGAGCTGCCTCCAAAATCGCCTCCACACGCTCCAGCAGATCAGCCTGTAGCTCTACATCGTCTTCCATAATCACGGCGCATTTTGCGTTGCTCCTGAGGAAGGTTCGAAGAGCACTCAAATGGGCCAAGTAACAGCCATACTCCTGCGGAAGCATTGGTCGCCCATTTCCACGAACAAACTTCTCATGGTTGTGGTGCAAACCCTCTTCTACGGATATTTTGCTGCCATCGACGCCAGGCACGCGCTCTATATCTATGCCCAGCTCTTTCGCTTGATCGCTTACGTGCCGCCATCGATCAACAGATCTGTCCAAATTGATGACATAGGCGACCACTAGAGGGCGTTCAGTCGGTGTGACAGGGTCCTGTTCATCGTAGTGTCCGTGCTCACCGTCGGTGATTGACGGCTCTATCGCCTCGCTGGACGCAGAACCATTTGTGCCCGCTGCGTTTTTGCGCAAACGCAGGCTGCACCAGCAGGCAAAGGCGGAACTGATCAACGCCAGGCTCTCGCCGATAGCCAGCCTGTTGTTGGAATTGCTTAGAAGGGTTAGTGCAAAGAAAAAAAGGCATACCAAATATGTGTGCATCGCCGCAGGCGGAATAATGCCCACGCGCTTGGCTCGCCAGACCGACCTTGCTAGGCTGGCGAGAATAGCGGTCATGATCAATGCGCCGAAGAGGCCGAAGCGAACCAGGATTTCTAGGTAGCCATTGTGGAGCAGTGTATAGGAAACGCCCGTATAACGGGCCTGATGCCAGCGCTCCAGCCATTGGTTTCCCCAGCCGAAGACCGGCGCTTCCGAGAATACTTCCCAGGCGTTGGACCAGAGCTGCAGACGCTCATCCATCGAGGTGGGCGTGGCGGCGGATGCGATCGCTTGCGTCATCGTTTGTGAAATATCACCACTGCCGACGACGTTCCCTATCATCGAAAGTGCGGCGAGCGTTGTCGGTCCAGCTGTCTGGTCGATATTGTGCCGCACTGCATAGAGCCCGGCAATCAGCAGTGCTGCGGCGCCGCCGACGATGAGTACGGCCGCCCGCGCGTTGACGTACCTTAGTGCAGCGAAGGCGAGCAGGGGAAGGGTGATCCCCAACGCCAGCCAGACGCCCTTCGATTTTGCACCATAGATGGCGATAAGGCACAGCAACACTATGCAAGGGACGACGATGTAGGCGATCCTCGCGAAAACGGGGTTGCCCGACGGTGACGTCAGATAGTGAAGGAGCCAGAAGGTCGACGCCACGATGATGAGGCCACAGGCCACAGCACCGTGAATTTGGTTGTGCATGATTAATGGTCGGACGGCTTCACCGCTGACGATTTGCGGAGCATCGATCGAGACCGTCACGGCAAGCATCGCAAGTGAAATGAGGAAAAAGGATGCGATGATCTTTTCCATTTCGCTCTCGTAAAGCGCAAAGGCCACCCCGAGAATCGGAAAGAAAAACGGAAAGGCGTAGAGCCAGTCTGAGGCTCCAATATCGTGATGCGGCGTTACTAGATATATGAATGCGAAGCGCAGGATCACGTAAGCACCCCAGCCCATGCAGAGCCAGCCCAGCCAGTTGGTTCGCGGACGCAACGGCTCTTTCATGTAGTACACCAGCGCAATGCAGACGAGGATCAACGAGGCGTAGCGATATGCATCGCTCTCAACCAGCACGGGTGATATGCCGATCAGCCACAAAAGACAGCCAAAGATCGTGAGGGAAGGGCGCATCGCGCTGGCTGAAACGTTGAACCAGTTATTCAAGATTGGTCTTCCACGTGCGTGCTTCGTTTGATCCGGCTTAGACGGCACCTTGTCTTAGACGCGCCGCGCCAGCGTTGCTCAGACCATTTTGGTCGGATCACCAAACGCATATCTATGAAAACAATGTGGCCGACAAGCGTTTTCGCGTCTGTCGGCCGCCTCCGATCATCTCAAAACGCAATCCGGGGGCGACGACTGCCGCGGCCGACCTTCAAAGGCGGTGCCGGGCAGCGATCCCCAATGATTGGAGCCATTGCAGACTTGATCACACCTCATGTGCCATCCGCGGTGTTGTGATCTCCGACAATCGCCGTCACCCCCTAATGCAGCGCACCGTCGACTATGACCATTGCCTTGCCCTGTGAGCAGTGTTCGATGCGAGCATCGATCCTGTAGATGTCGCGCAGCATCTCTTTCGTCACCACTGAAGACGTGGTGCCGCTGGCTGCCATTTCGCCGTTGGCGATGACGATCGTGCTTTCGCAGTAGCGAAGCGCGTGATTGAGGTCGTGAAGCGCGATCAGGACGATCATACCATCGCGTTTTGCGACGTTCGTGATGAAACTCAGCACCTCGACCTGACGATGCAGATCAAGCGCCGATGTCGGCTCGTCCATCAAAAGCACTTCGGGCTTGCGGATAAGCGCTTGCGCAAGCGCAACCAGTTGCCGTTGACCGCCGGATAACTCTCCAAGCCCTCGAAATGCCAGGTCGTCGATGCGCAATGCCCTGAGGATCGTGTCGATCTCGATGAGCTCCTGGTCGGCAACCCGCCAGCCGCCGCCTTGCTTTGCGGAAAGGAGCACCGACTCGTAGACGGTAAGAACCGCGTTGGCACCGGTATCCTGCGGCATGTAGCAGATCGTGCGCGTGCCACCCGCGGTCGCCGAGAGCTGTACGAGGCCGGGCCCTTTCACGAGGGAAGCGATGCGCTTGAACAGCGTCGATTTTCCCGCAGCGTTGGGGCCGATGATCGCAGTCACGCTACCGCCCGTGAGGTTATCTATGCTCACGTCCGACAAAACCTTCTTGCGGCCATAGGTGGCGCCCAGATCTTTAAGCGTGAGCGCTACCATGCGCGCCTCCTGTTGCTGAAGATGAGTACGAAGAAGAACGGCACGCCCACCAACGCCGTGATGACACCGATGGGAAGGATTGCGCCTGGAATGAGCACCTTGCTGACGACAGATGTCACTGACAGCAGAAGCGCGCCCGAGATAACGGCGCCGGGAAGGAAGAACCGCTGGTCCTCGCCGACAACCATGCGTGCGATATGCGGGCCAACAAGGCCGACGAAGCCGATTGTCCCGACGAATGAGACCGGGATAGCGGCAAGTAGGCCGACGAGCATCATTGTCTGAAGCCGCAGTCGCCTGACGTTGACGCCCATGCTGGCAGCCTTGTCGTCCCCAAGGCGCAAAGCGGTTAGTGCCCAGGCATTTTTCATGAAGAGTGGGATGGTGACGACCAGCACGGCAGCCGTGAACCAGACCTTGGGCCAGGTTGCCTTGGTGAGGCTCCCCATGGTCCAAAAGACTACGGCTGCGAGCGCCTGTTCGGAGGCAAGATACTCCAGGAGGGATAGAGCCGCGTTGAACGTGAAGACCAGCGCGATGCCGAGCAACACGATTGTCTCGACGCTGACACCGCGCATGGTCGATGCGAAGTGAATGAACAAGGCTGCTGCCATCGCCATCAGGAAGGCATTCAAGGGTACCATGTATTGGACAGCACCCGGAAACAGAGCGACGCCGCCGACAAGGGCCAGCGCTGCTCCGAAACTCGCGGCAGCCGAGATGCCAAGCGTAAACGGGCTTGCGAGCGGGTTGGAGAGAATCGTCTGCATCTGTGCCCCGGCGACCGACAGCGAAGCGCCGACGGTCACCGCCATCAGGGCGATCGGCATGCGGATATCCCAGATGATCACACGCAGCTGGTTGGCTGCTGCTGCCGGGTCCAAAAGAGCCGAAACCACGTCCGAAAGCGAATAGTTCGCCGGCCCGAGCGCCATATCAAACGCAATGCTCAAGCAAAGCGACACGGTCAGAAGCACCAGGATCATGATCCGGCGAAACGCGAGGGCGCGATACTGCTCGCGCCCTGCCACACCTGCCTCGACAGGGCTTGCTGCCATTCTCATTCAGCCTTCAGCGAGACGAAGTAGCCCGGCTTGTAGTCCAATGGCAGGAAGCGGGCATGCAATTCCTTGAACGTCGCTTCCGGATCGAGGTCGGCGAACAGGTCCGGATGCAGCCACTTTGCCATCTCCTGGATGGCGACGAACTGGTAGGGATTGTTGTAGAACTGATGCCAGATTGCGTGGACGTTGCCATCAGAAACTGCCTTGACGCCCGTAAATGCGGGGCGCTTGGTCAGTGCTTCCAGTTTGCGATGCGCTTCCGTGAGATCGGCACCGTATCCAACACCCACCCAGGCACCACCCGGAACAAATTTGTCCCAGTTCCCGCCGGTGATGATGATCTGATCAGGATTTGAGGCGATCACCTGTTCCGGGTTCACCGTCCCGAAGGTTCCGGGGATGATACCCTTGGCCATGTTGATGCCGCCGGCGATCTCAACCATCTTGCCGAAGTTTTCGTTGCCGAACGACATGCAGCAATCGTCCGAATAGCCACCGGCGCGCTCGACAAAGACAACCGGCTTTGGCGGGTTGTTCTTTTCCAAGACGTCCGTCACGCGCTTGATGCTGTCGGCGCGGAACTTGATGAAGTCGTCGGCGACGGCTTCCTTACCCATGAGCTGGCCCATGATGCGCATGCTCGGCTCGGTATTTTCCATCGGCTTTTCGCGAAAATCGACGTAGACGAGCGGAATACCCACCTTGGCGAGCTTTTCGATGTAGCCTGCTTCCTCGGTGGCTGTCTTTGCATCGACGTTCATGAGGATGACGTCCGGTTTCAGCACAACAGCCTGCTCGATATCGAAGGTACCATCCTTCATGCCGCCGAACGTCGGCAACCTGGAGATTTCGGGGTACTTCTTGAGATAGGCGTCGTAGGTTTCGGGGTCTGCCTTCGGCAGATCGTCGCGCCAGCCGACGACATGCTCGAATGGAGCATCCTTGTCCAGGGCGGCGAGGAAGTAGATCTGCCTGCCTTCGCCAAGGATCATGTGCTTGACCGGCGCATTCACGTCAACGCTGCGTCCTGTGACATCAGTGATGGTAACCTTGTCGGCCAGTGCCGGCCAGGCCACGGAAACAAAAAGGGCGGCCGCTAGGGTGCAGACTTTGGCTGTGAGGCTCATTGATATATCGCTCCGGTGGAAAACTTGCTCCGTCTAAGATTTTATGACTTAAATCGTCAAGTTATATCTATTAGAACGATTCCAACGAAACAGCACATTGGAGTGGCATTGATGAAGCGGGACGCCGAGAGCCGAATCAACTTCGGTCTTCGGGAGGAGATCAAGGCCTATTGGTCGGCGCGGGCGGCAACGTTCGATCTGTCGGCAGGCCATGAGATATTTTCCGACGAGGAACGGGATGCGTGGCATCGTCTTGTCCTGAAGCATCTGGGACAGGGAGAGGGAAGGCGGGCACTTGACCTTGCGAGTGGAACCGGCGTGGTATCTCATCTGATGGATGATTTGGGCTTTCAGGTCACCGGATTGGACTGGGCCGAACCAATGTTGGAACGCGCGCGTTCCAAGGCGAATTCCAGGCGTCGCTCGATCCGCTTCCGAATGGCCGACGTCGAAAACACCATGGAGCCTGACGGCGCTTATGACGTTATCATAACGCGCCACCTTGTCTGGACCCTTGTCGATCCCGCGGCTGCCTTTGCCGAGTGGCTGCGTGTGCTGAAGCCCGGAGGCAGGATCCTGATCATCGATGGGGATTTCGTGAGTGTGAGCAGAACGGAGCGTGTCTTGAAGGCACTGGCTCGGGCCATGGAGAGGCTCGGCCTCGTCAAGCCTGATGCCCCTCATGCGCCAACCGGCATGGCGCAGACCCACAACACCATCTTGTCACGCGTTTATTTCTCGGGTGGCGCCCGCGCAGACCTCRTGGCGGATTTGCTCGAAAAGGCAGGCTTCGAGAGTATTTCGGTCGACACGAACCTGCGGGAAATCCACAGGGCACAGGCAAGGCACTGGAGCTATCTAAAGGCGCTTTCGCGGGGAATTCAGCACCGTTTTGCACTCAGTGCGAGGAAGCCGATCGGCTAGCCACTGCCTACTATGCGCTCCTAGCACTTCCAGCTGTCTTGCCGGTCTCCATGGGGGTAATGCGCTGCCAGCCTTGATCCAAGGTATTGTAGGCGGCTTGGATCATGTCAATGTCATGAGAATATCCGATGCCAGCGAGTTCGCCCATGAGGTCCCCGAGCTTGGTAGAGACAGCGGATGCCGGCTTCGATATGGCGGCTGAGACAACGGCGCTGGCCTCTTCGGCGGAACCACCCATTGCGTGAAACAGTTCGATCGCTTGCCGCAGAAACCGGATCCTCCGATCCACATGATCCAAGACTGTCGCTTCTCCAATGGTCGCGATCAACAGCTCTACGGCCCTATTTTGATATTCGCTCATGCACTGTGTCCCGCATAAATCCGAGTCGCCCTTGGTTAGGCACGGTGCAACGATAAGGTGAACGAAGTTTGAAGATTCGAGTTCAGGTGTCCGCAAAAACGCAGTCGTGTGCCGTTCGTCCCGCCGCCACGATATCCGTGTGTTGGGAGGGTACTCCTCCTCCAACGCGGTGAGTAGCGCCACGCAACAGGGGCACCTTAGTTTGGATCGATATTCACTTCATCGGTGATCCGGGTCCGACGCTCCGCCTCGACTGCTTGGCGCAGCAACGCGAATCGAAGTTCCAGGGCCGTGGTCTCGACCGACGAGGGAAGTTTGCTCAGCTCATCAGCGAAAAGGTCAAATTCCTTAACGAGCAACGGGATGCTAAAAAGATCATCTTTCATTCTGGCCGCCTTGCGATTCATGCAAGCGATTCTTGCGCTTATCCGTTTACACTCTGTCCCACGTCACGCGTCGCACGGCCTGATGTGTCGTTAATATCCAATGTCTGAAACCTGGACCTATGTCTCGCTGTGAGACAAGCGATGTGAAAAATGGTACAGAAGGGTTCGCGCAGGCCAGCGAAATCGATTTCACCACGAGATCACCAGGGCGTTGCCGGCAAGACCGTCGAGCACATGCGGATCGGCTTGTCTATCCGGCGGCGACAGGCGTGCAGCCGGCGTTCCTCGCAAAGATCGCTATCCGGATGTGGGCATCCATTTCCCCGGCGGCAACATCAGCGATATCTCCGCAGCCTGGAAGGTGGTCAGATTAATCTCGCCTTCATCGGCTTTGCTGGCGGCCTCAAAGGCGAGCCGGTTGGCAGCAAGGGAAGAGATCGGCATCGAGGGATACACCCCAAGGTCCATCTATTGCGCTTTTCCCACTTGAAGTCCGGCGCTGGCCGATCGCTGGTCTCCATATCGGAATCTCGTCCTACCGACATCGCGTAGTGGTTTCTCTATCACCCAGTACGATAACCAACTGGCGGCAACTGCAATCACCAATGCGGATGCTGCTAGAGCAGCGTCGGCCACAGAGGCTACCATCTCTCTTCTGCCTGCGACGACAAAGAGAAGGCTCAGAAACAATGGGTGCAGCAGGTACAGGGTGTAGGATATCTTCCCAGCGCTGCGCAGGATTGGGGTTCTCAACAGGCGCACGCGATCCGTGCCTTCAAAAAGCAGCACGGATGCGATCATAAGGCAGCCCGTCGCCGCCAGAAAAGCATGACCCCAAGTGTACATATGAAAAGGCAGTTTATTGCGCAGCACACCGATAAGAACAGGGACAAGTGCCGCCATAATGACGGTGGCTTTCCATATAGCGGCGCGGTTGACCGCGATACGGTCCCAAAGCCTACGGTCTCTGTAGGCCAACGCGAGCAGCCCGCCAATGGCTAGGCCGTCAAGACGGAACGGCATGAGAACGTACGGCGCCATGTAAAGGTCTGGTCTCATCGTATAGAAGGTCGCTCGACCGATCGCGGAGGCTGATGCAATGCAAAGCAGAAGAGACGGAAGTGCCTTACGCGGAGTGGCGACAATTATGGCCGGAAAAATCAGATAGAACCATTCCTCAATGGCCACCGACCACGTGACCGAGAAACCGCTTGCAATCCCATCGTTATACCGCGCCATCAGCCAGTTCCACGTAAAGGTTAGCTGGGCGAGAAGCTGCACAAGGAAAGTCGGGGCAGCGTTGAAAGCGGCGTTCGGGCCGGTCGCCGCGTAACAGGCCCAATATAGGATAATGAGAACGATGTAGGGCGGGTGGATCCGCACAAGTCTTCTGGCGTAGAATGTCCGAAACAATCCCGGTTTGCCTCTCTCGTCGGCGAGAATGCCAATGATCAAGAAGCCGGATAGAACGAAAAATAGATCGACTCCGGTCCTTCCGAAAATCGTAGCGGCGTAGATAAATTCAGGAACCGCGCCCGCAGATCTGTCCATCATGGAGCCGATAAAGTGCCAGGCTAAGACCATAACGACCGCTAGGCCTCGCAAGCCATCAAGCTCTCCTATGTGCCGTTTGCTGAATGGTTGCATGGTTTCCTCTTATGGCGGTCTCGGCCCTCGATACACCACAACTCGAAATCCCACAATCTGGAGCCCCTCGTGCTCGTGGACAACCGGCGCCTGGCGTGCTTGATCGGTGCGTCTTGTGACGTCCGCCTTCGTCGTAATAGCGTTGCCGTTGATCTGCGCCTCGACCACGCTACCAAGGCGCCTCGCCAAACTCGCTCTTCTGATCCCGGCGGTGTCAGCACCCTGTATTTGCCCGGGTCGATCGCAACTCGAGTCCAGCATATCGGTACAGATGAGGGATGGACCTGCATGGCATCGTCCCACTCAGCAGACGCGACTGAACTTGGCGCTTGGTGATTCGTTCGCAGGCAAATGAAGTATTCAACGGAGCCGTTATTCCATGCGCCGATCCTATAGCAGCCCTCAGCTATGCGTGAGGCATCGCGAGCCTGGCGACAGAACCTTGTGAGATAGGCCAGCCCGCATCGAGAGACCGTAGCGGTCCTCCCGGCTAGTAGTAGATCGCAAACACGCTGGCTATTGCGACTATCGCAACAGAAAGACCAATCGACAGAGCGACCATCGTTTTCTCCTCGCGTGCTCGTCTATGCGTTGTTTTTACGACGATGAATACCAGCTAGGCTAGTGCAAACGCGCAACAACGGGAGAGTTTGACCACCCCACAACGAAAAAGGCCCCGCGGGGCCAGTTTAGAGTCTCGACCTTTTGGATTGCGCCCGAGGGAGAAATGGGAAGTCCATGAAATCCCGAGTCATTTCTCCTCAACCTCCTCTAGCAATGTGTGGGACGTCATCTACTTTGGTATTTGCAGACGTACCTTCAAAAGGAAGATCTGTCGTGATTTCCTGCTGGATTTGAGAGCAGCGCATGGAACGCATCGAGCGCCAGCGGCTTTCTACGGTGCAGGGTGGGTAGCCCGGCCGTAACTCCCTGCAGCTCGCTCGATGACCTCCATCGAATTCAGGAGGTCGACGAACTCGCATGCCTCCCGCCAGCAAAGCCCGGCAACCGGAACATCGTCGAGCTTGGCGGGCTCCATGGTTAGCCCATCCACGACCAACCACTGGTCATCTGAATCTCGCCTAAGATTGAATCGCCGCACAGCACGCCTCCAAAAGCAATAATACATTAGAGATAGTTAAAATGCATATGAACTCGCAAATCAAGGAGGGAGAGGGAATTGGGTCGCCTCGGTACGGTCGACATAACCGCCTCTGTAGCGCAGCACAATGGAAGTGGCTTCGTCTGCACTCGGTGCGGCAAACCCACCTGCGACACCTCAGGCGGAGTAAGACCTCAGAGCAACATGTTTAGAAAATGGGCTGAGAGTGCCTGCAACCCGCCGAAAGTGGCGGTGCCTTCGTGAGTGCTGAACATCGCGCAACAGTGCTACGATTGCAAGGCGCGCACCTGCCGTCACGTCGACGGCACGGCGTCTCTTGCGGATAGTGCCGGCGTGCCCACCGGGTGGGGCCGATGACGTGCCAAGATTTGGCGACTGGTCATTGGGTTTTTACGCTGAACCATACCCACCACTGAAATCATTCGGGGTTGGGCCGTGGTCGCGCCAGCATATCCCCGCCCGCGGCTTGCATGCGACCTTTGAGGGTCGAAGATGTAAACCATCTGGCCAGAACGCATCCAGTCGGTTGTACCGGCATCGGCATGGGACGAAATGAATTGATGAATGAAAAACGTGGCTTTCAACATCGCGTGGCGTCCTCCGGATCCCCGTTGAATTTGAGCATCACGAGGAGTGTCGCATTCATCGGCGCGGAAAGCTAACGCTCCGCACCCGCTGTAAGGGATGGACTTGGGGCGAGATCGAAGCGCCGCAAAGTTGCAGAAACTCCGAGCCATCGAGATAAATGGGGGCCACCGTCGTATATCTTGGGGAGGGAGGAGAAGGTCGTCCGGCGGCCCGAAGCCCATTTTGCATGCTCGCCATCGCGCTATCCGATTTCGGGGCAGCCTCGGGTGTTTGCGAAGATCATTCTATCACGACCGCGGTCAGTAACACCTTGAACCGTAATGCTACGGGCGTTTTGGCTGGCGATGGATACGCGAGTCAACCCAGCGTCGCGTGCTCGATCCAGCGCTAAGCCGGGATTGCAACCGCCTCGACCGCGATCACGGCGATCGTAATCGTACCGGTCGCGTTCTCGCTCGCGGTCCCTGTCATAGACGCGAACACCGTCAGGACCAATTCGAAATTCGACGTCTTGGGCGGTCGCGAACGAGCAACCGAAGGTCAGGCTGCCAAAAGCGATCGCTCCAATCGCAAAAGACTGAAGAATACAGCGCATTGGTGCCTCCATTTCTGTTTTCACTCGGAAAACGGTCCAAGGGCAATTTAGTTCCGGGGAGCGCCTAACGCCTGAGGAGGCGCAACGGTCACCAGGAGATGACCAACGTTCCCGTCGGCACCCTAGAGGATCGCAGCAGTGCAATTAAGGCCGACGAGCAATCGTGCGCTGAATACGCTGCTTCCTCGCGTGTCCGACCAGTTCATTCGCTATGAGGCCATAGACACGAATTCTATCTCGGGTGAAATCATTTTCCTCGAGCGTCTCTTTCAGCTTGGCCGCCAACGCCGCCAACCGGCACGATACGATCCGTGAAAATCCCCTCTGGCAAGAATTATGCGGATCGAATGCCTCATAGTAGGAGACTGTCGGATAGCTTCGAACTAGACCGAAGGACTGGATCATCGCGTTCCCAGAAATCGTCGCGACGGCATTGCCGGCAGAAGTCAGCAGCAATCGCTCCAAATCCGTCTTCGCAACGCGGGATGTTTTGCCGAAGACGCTGTCGGCGGCGAGACCGATCGAACTGTTGCCTGGATGGGCTCCGGCGGCACTCATTTGCGGCGGTGGCGTCGCGCGCACCGATTGGTCATACCGTCAATGCTTCGGGGTCAACTCCAACGAAAAAGCACAAGGCTCAAGATCTTCCTTAGATTCGGTTGTGTTTTGACCGGCATGGGCGCCCGGAGGTCCACAATCTCTCACAAAAAACCCGCCGACGCGGGGCTGATCTTTGCTTGGGAGGCACTAGAACTTCACGCCTAGACCAAAGCTTTACGACGTTTTGGTCAAGGTCAACATCAACGCCCAGGATGTCCTTGCTACCGTAGCCATCGTAGCGATATTCGCCACGAACGAAGACGTTATTCGCAAAAGTGTAATCGATACCAGCACTGTCGTGTAGACACTGAAGGTCTTTGTCTCATCGTCAAAGCCTGCTTCTTCCACGAAAGCGCGGCTGGCCATCCAGCCGGCAGCGCCGTAAGGGCATTGTCCAGTGCGTGGCCGACGCGGGCGCGAACTTTGTTGGACCAGTCCGTTCCGACGTTCACGCACCGAAATCCTTGTCGTTCCAACGGTATTCGAGGCTTCCTTCGACTCCAAGCACAATGCTATCGAATTGCCAGTTGTAGCCAACAAACGCGCCAAACAGACCACCGTTGAAGTCTTCAGTCGCTGTGGCGCCACCACCGGAAAAATCGCCGTTCAGCCAACCTACGCCGCCGTMATTGCCCATAACGCGGGATTCGACCGGCCATTCTGCGACCGTTTCTCAAACGCATTTGCCAACAAAGCCTGGGCGTGCTCGGTCCGCGAGGGATTGTCCCTGAGCGCTATGTGGATACACTCAGTCATCCTGTGAGCTCGAGAGCTCGTTGCGAACAATCTCGTAGTAGGGGCCTAGCGACGGGATCATCGCCGGCAAGGTTTCGAACAGCACGTCGAGCGGTGTCAGCGTCCTGTCGTATTTCGCATCGAGAAAGGACTTGTGGGCGGCCAGGCCTAGACCGTCGGCATCGTCAGCGACTGTGAAGATGGGCGAGGGCACGGTGCGCCCCTTGACGATGATACGATCGAGTTCGACGACCGTGTATGCGGCAGCAACCCGCTTTGCGGTCTCCTCGCCGAGCAACAGCGCGACGGCGTAGTTCTTCGAAGCGCTCTCGAGGCGGGAGGCGAGGTTCACTGCGTCTCCAAGACAGGAATAGTCGAAGCGCCGGGTCGAACCCATGTTGCCGACCACACACTCGCCGGTGTTGATACCGACGCCCATACGCAGCATATGAAATGGCGCGCCGGTTGCCTTTGCTTCCCGCTCGAGCTGAATGTTCAACCGGGCGATTGCTGCCTGCATCGCGAGCGATGCCTTGACCGCATGACGTGCATGTTCAGGGTCGTCGAGCGGCGCATTCCAGAAGGCCATAATGCAGTCGCCCATATATTTATCGATTGTCCCGCCTTGATCCATGACAATATCAGACAGAGGCGTCAGCAAGCGATTGATCAGGCCAGTCAGCCTTTCTGGGTCGTCTTTCATTGTTTCAGCGATCGTCGTGAAACCGCGGACGTCGGAGAAGAGTATGGAAAGTGTGCGTCGCTCACCCCCAAGCTTCAGTTGCGATGGATCGTCGGACAGCCGTTTGACGAGATCGGGCGATAAATACTGCGAAAAGGCGCGTGTGATACGCTGCTTGTTCCTGCGCTCTTCCGCGTAGTCGAGTGCAGCCTGTCCAAAGGTCACCGAAACGTATGCCACGGTTGGTCCGAGCGGTGATACGAACAGCTGGCCGAAGCGAATGCCGATGTAGCTCAGAGCGCCAAAAGCGCAAATGGCGACGAGAGCCGAGACCAGTGTTCGCCAGCCCGTCGCTCGCCAAACGGTTGCTGCGGCGAGTAGCGCGGCGGCCAATATGGAAGCGGCGAGGGTGAGGGGGCTCGATTGCGTGATCGCCATTTCACGACGGAGGTTGTCGTAGATGGTGGCCTGTATTTCTACGCCGGCAGTGAGCTTGCCCGTGTTCATCGTATAGGGCGTGGAAAAGGCGTCCGCTCCACCTTTGTCGATCTCCGGCGCGTTTTGGAGGCTGAGGCCAACCAGCACGACACGATCCCTGAAGATCCCCTCCGGCAAGAAATTATGCGGATCGAGCGCCTGATAGTAGGAGACCGTCGGATAGCTGCGGGCCGGACCGAACGACTGGACCATCGCGTTTTCAGGAATGGTCGCCGCCGTATTGCCGGCAGCGGACAACAGCATCGCTGCAAATCCGTCTTCGTAATGCGGGATGTTGCGGAAGACGCCGTCACCGCCGAGATCGATCGAAGCGATGCCTGTGCGGGCTCCGGCAGCGCTCAGCTGCGGCAGTGGCGTCGCACGCACCAGTTGGTCAGCCTGGGGCGTCGTGATCAGGGTTTCGTCGCCGGCAAGCACGACGTCCGGTCCGACCACTGCTGTTATCGCTGCATCATTTTCCGGTGTGGACGGCTCGGCCATGATGATGTCGAGGCCGATGGCCTTGGCGCCTGCCGCCCGCAACTGACGAACCAACTCGGCGTGCAGGCTCCGCGGCCAGGGCCACTGCGCGTTGATGGCGGCGAGCGACGGCTCATCGATCGCAACGATGACGGGGCCGTCTGCCGGCGGCGGAAGCTTGTCGATGGTCGATAGATAATCGAAGGAGCGAAGCTCGAGCAACGGCCATGCCGGCAATCGAGACAGTAGCGATATCGCGACCAACGCAACGACCACCAATACCAGCAAGTGCAGGCTGCGGCCGCTGAGTGGCCAGCCAGAGGAACGAGATGATTGGCCGAGGGGTGCGTCAGCGTTCATCAGAACCGAACTTTGAGTGTGCCCTTGAAGGCGCGGCCCCAGCCAGGGACCGCCGGCGCCACCTCGAAATCGTCATCAAGAAGATTGTAGGCCGCCGCCTCGAGGGCAATGCGCTTGTCGAACGGCTCCCAGATGAGGCTTGCATCGAGCGTCCAGTAAGCATCGAGCTTGGTGCCGATATCGTCTCCGTTGCGTTCGCCGACATAGTTGGCCGCAAGGATGGTCTTCACCTTTGCTTCATTGACCCACGTCAGCGCGATCTGGCCCGAATTCCGTGGAATGAATGGCAGTGCACCGCCGAAACCGATGCTTGCATCATCCTTGTTTTCCGAATTCATATAGGCATAGGTCGCCGAAAGACCGAAACCATAGCCGATAGCAACATTGGCCGTGATGCTTGCTCGGTCCAGGCGCCCTCTGGAAAGTGGCAAGCTGTCAATCGAGGCGAGTTGCGTCAAGGGAAGCCCAATCGAGAAATCGTGCAATTCCTGATGCTGGTACTCAACGGCGGTGAAGAACTGGTCGCTCCACTGCCCATCCCACTGGAGCGCGATTGTGTCGGTGTATCCTTCTGTTCCCACGGTAAACTGGTTGGGCTGCAAACCAAGGATACCGATTGGCGCGAGGGTTGGAGACCCGGTCTCGGTGCCCTGCCGAATGAACGCTGCGCGCAGCCACTGATTTTCGACAGGGGCCCACGCCACGCCGAAGCGAGGCTCCAGCCGGCTGACGTCAACGCCGTCGCCGTTCATGTAGGTACCGAAGAGCGCATACTCCGCCTTGATGTTCGGCTCTAGGTCATGTAGCGCGTCGACATAAATACGGCCGACACCAAGATGCTGGTCGGCTGCGACGAATGTTGCGTCGGGTGGAAAAAACGTCTCGGCATAGATGCTCGCCGTTGAATCGGTCCAGCCCCCTTCGATACCGTACCGCCATGTCAGGTCACCTGCGCCATAGGTATGGTTGAGAGCGGCGATATAGTTCTCCAGCCGGGTATTTTGAAACCCCTGTCCGTAGGGAACGAGAAGTGGATCCGGCAGCGCGAAGATTGGTGCCAGATCGAACTCAAAATTGCGGTCGCTGTCTGCCTTGGTGCCAGTGTATAGGAGGGCGGCATTTACGATGTTTTCGAAGCCGAACGTATGGCTCCAGCCGATACCGGCGTTGGTGAACCTGCTTGCATCGGTTCGGTTGCTGTAGAACGGTAACGGGAAACCTATCGCCAGAGGGTCTCCCTCGGTGAGTGCATTAAGGTCGAAGTTGGCGTTGGAATGATTGACGAATGCAACCGCACGATCGTCGGGGGTGATCGTCGCTGTCAGATACCCGTTACCGCTGAGAATTTTGTTTTCCGTCGAGAACCCGCCGAATACTCCATTGTAGTTCCCATCGCCAGGAATTTCCTCCCAGCGCAGGTTGCCGTAAAAACTCATCGGAATGGTCTTGTTGGTGAAACCCTGTATCTCGGCCTCCCCGATGCGCCCGGTATGGCCGCCCACGCTGTTTATGCCGCCGCCGATAGATCCTTCAATAAAAGGGGTGCGCAGAAGCGTCGCCGAGCGTGATCGCCCCGACAGCATATGAGGATCGAGAAGCAGGCCCTGGAACAGAGAGGAAAAGCTGGAGGTGTTTGGCAGGTATTCGACGATACTCGAGCCGAATACGGTAGCGTTTTGGAATGGATTGATACTGCCCTTGATCGACTGGTCCGCATAGCCGCTGCCCTGGAATGGATCGAAAACCACGTCTCCATAATAGCGTCCCCAGGCGTCCAGCCCTTGCAAGCGGAAGGCGTTGTTCAACGTCGAGCCTGCATCCTGGTTGGCGCCGAGTGCGCTATAGTCTCCTCCACGTGCCCGCGCCCGTCTCAGAAACTCCTGCGCGTTCCTGATCGCCCCATCCGCATCGTAATCGTCGATGGCGACCGCGGTGCGGAAGGCCGAAATCACAGGATCGTTCTTGTCGAGGCGGTCGGCGTTGTCGAGCGCCTGGTTCGACGGGTCGCGGTCACCCTGTTCGTAGTGGCCTGCCGCCAGCATCAGCTGCGCCTGCGAATAGCAGGGATTGGCTGTCGAGGCAGCGAGCAGGTCGTCGATCGCCTTGTCCCTTTCGCCCGTCTGTAGATAGTAGCGACCGCGGGCCAGGAGGGCGACGTCGAATGCCGGATCGGCGGCAAGCGCCAGATCAATCTCGCGCTTTGCTTCCTTCATGCGCGACTGGTCGAGATAGAGCACTGCGAGATTGGAGTGGCTGATCGGGTCGTCGGGATCCAATTCTATGGATTTCTTGAAGGCAGCCTCCGCCTCGCGCCTCGCACCCCGGGCATCTTGAAGCAGGCCGAGATCGTTCCATGCCATGGAAGAGCCGGGCGCGATCTTGATCGCATTGTTGAGGTCTTCAAGCGCAGCGTCGAGATCGCCCTCGAAGTCTGCACGCATGCGAGCGCGTGCCTGAAGACCGTCAGGATCCGTCGGATCTATCGATAAAGAACGGTCTATCGCATCCTTCATCTGAACGCGGTCGTTGATCAGAAGCGCAAGCTGGGCGCGCAGTGCCGGTAAGCGGGAATCGGAGGGGTACTGGGCTTCCGCCTGTTTCATCGTCTCGATCGCGGCTGGAATGTCTTCCAGGAACCCGGCCGTATAGGCTTTCATCACGGCGGCGTAGGGGCCGGTGATGTTGGCGGGTGGCTTCTCCACGTGATTGGGGTCGCGCAGCGACCTCGAATAATAGCCGCCGTATGCCGCAATGCTGCGACGTTGCGGATCGAGCGCCGGTTCCGCTCTGGAAAACAGCTTTGCAGCATCGTCATAGCGTTTCTCCGCGCCGGCAATCAGGGCTTCGATCAGGTCGACGCGGGCTCGCTGGCGGGCTGATAGTTGAAACGCTCGAGCTCTTGCCAAAGATTGGAGTGCCTTCTGGCGGCCATCCATGGATAGCTCTATCTCTGCCAGCGACAGCCAATCCTCCGCACCTCGGGTCTGCGGCGATTTGGCCTCGATGCGGCCTCGCTCGGTGCGCATCTTTTGGAGCGGTAGTGGCGAGGCCGGCATGAATGTGAAGCCGCTACGCAGAGTGAGGTAAAACAGCATCTGCTCGCGGTCGTCGGGGGTGACGATCACAAGCTTGCGCGGCGCCTGACCAATGGTGGCGACCGCCGCTTCGCCTTGCGCCACCTCAACGCTGCCAAGCTCGTTTTTCAGCTGTACGTGGCCCTCCAGCACGATCAATGAAGTCTGGTTGCCCTTGACCGTCAGGGTCCAGTCGGTGCCCCGGATTGCTGCAGCTGCTGCTGGCGTTTCGACGGTCAAGCCCTGTCCACCGCGCTGCGCGCGGCCCCACATCGTGCCGGACTGCAGGTTCAGGATCGTGTCGCGCGTCGTACCCATCTGTTTAACCTGAAGTGCCGAATTCCGTCCGAGACGGACCTGGGTGTGATCGGCAAAGAGGATCGCGAGTTGGCCGTTGGCATTGGTGCGAAGCACATCGCCCCCGAGGAGATCCTGGTGGAGGTCGACGCTTTGCCAGTTGGATAGGTCAACGAAGCGGACTTCCTCGCCGATCTTTCGATCGACGACGGAACCGGCGGCGCGGGCCGTGCGGCCAAGAGGCTCCGCGGCTGCCGGCTGCGTCGAACACAACATCGCCAGCGCGATCGCCGTGCCCCCGCACGCGTATCTCGTCAATTTACCCCTCATACTGGAAGGAATTGTCCGTCTGCGGTGGAAAAGTCAATCGGTCGCTTCGCGTTGGATTTGCTTTGCTAGCCAAGTGTAATATCAGGGTAACACTTTGAAGTGGGGGAATGACGTGAGCGACTTTGAAGGTTCCTCGGATTTCTTGATGAGTTCTCCGTCAACGGAGGATGTCGGCGCCGACTATTTTGATCATATCAAGAAGGTGAACGACATATTTTACGACCAAATCAAGATATCTGACCAGAAAGCCGCCTATATCTTTACTTTCATGCTCGCATTTCTGGTGACGTCGAGTGAAGGACGCGAGGTTTTTACCTGGGCGCGTTATGCACAAGGCACGCCGCAGGGCATCCTATTCTCAGGGGTACTGGCGGTCGCCTCCGTCGTTTCGGTGTTGTCGGCGATCATGGTAGTGCTGCCCCGGCATGTAAACTCCTCAACCTCGCTCTTCTGGGGCGCATGGCCGAAGCACCGCGATCGTTTCCGGGAGGCGGCGGCGCGGCGCGATACAGCCTATCTCTTCGGCCAGTACATGGAGAACGCCGATATCCTGTCTGCCATTGCGCGCGGCAAGTATCGCTGCGTGACCTATGCTTTCCGCGGATTAATGGTGACTGTGGTCGCCTATGTCCTCTTACTCGTCACCGTATAGAGTTCACGCAGCCATTTGGTGACCCCGACATTGCACCGTACGGGCTCTATGCTCGACCCAAACCGACAGGATCACGTAGTCGCACTTGCTCTGACATTGGAGGAACTCCGATTGGCCAGAATCAATCAATCGGTGATTGATCGACATAGCGGTCCGCTACGCCCCCGTAGCAAAGCAGTGCAGAACGGTCCGCTGCCAGTTGTTCTAGCCCTTTCCGTTTTCTATTCTGGGGCATGGCCAGCAACAGCACAGCAAACAGAATGATCTCGCAACTCGACATGTTTGCCGATGCGGCGTCCTCCCTGGATGAGCCGATCGAGGTGAGGTCGCAGAGAAAGCGGGGAGTTGGAGCGCCCCTATCCCCAGAAGACATGGCGCGAACCCTTGAAGAAAGCGGGAACTACCGCATCCTGCGCAAGCTGCCTCAGCGTCAGATCGTACCGACCAAACGGCCGGGGTTCTCGCAAGTCGGCGTCATTATCGACACGGAAACAACGGGCCTCAATCACAAGACCGACGAGATCATCGAGATCGGCGCGATCGCATTTTCCTTCGATGACCGTGGCAATATTGGCGAGGTGCACGGCGTCTACGGCGGGCTGCAACAACCGAGCGGACCAATACCGGCGGATGTCACCAGGCTTACGGGCATTACCGACGACATGGTTGAAGGCCAGGCAATCGATATGGCGGCCGTGCGCAGTCTGATCGAACCGGCGGATCTGATCATTGCCCATAACGCAGGTTTCGACCGGCCATTCTGCGAGCGTTTCTCAAACGTATTTGCCAACAAAGCCTGGGCCTGCTCGGTCCGCGAGATCGACTGGAGCGCGCGCGGCTTTGAAGGAACCAAGCTCGGCTATCTCGTCGGCCAGGCCGGATTTTTTCATGAGGGACACCGCGCCGTCGACGACTGCTTCGCGTTGCTGCAAATCCTCGAGCGCCGCGAAGAACCGGACGCCGCCCCGTTTGCCGAGTTGTTTCGCACGAGCCAGCAATCACGCGTGCGCATCTTTGCCGAGCACAGCCCGTTCGACATGAAGGACCATCTGAAGGCGAGGGGATACCGTTGGTCCGATGGCAGCGACGGCCGACCGAAGTCTTGGTGGATCGAGATGAATGAGGATGCGTTTCCAGATGAGCTCGCCTATTTGCGAGCAGAAATCTACAATTGGGATGAGGCGGACCCGCCAACCCAATACCTGACTGCGCTTGATCGCTATAAGGCGTGACGGCAAGAGCCAAGCGTCCGCCGCGAAGCTGTTTGCCGATCGGCTCCTGCAACAGGCAGGCTTAGTGGGTCGCCGCCTGCCGCTTGGACAGCTTCAGGATATAATCGTCGGCGATGTCAGCGATCGCCATTGCGATTTCCGCCGAGGAAAATTCCGCCTGATCGTTGCTAAAAATAATCTTGTGGACAGCATCCTCGATCTCCTGTCGGCACGCTGACAGTCGATCGGCATGGCTGATGTGTATGGCAGGCAACTCCATGACATTCTATCTCCGATTAAATGGCAGGCGCATGGCGGTGTTTTGCCCGGAGCTTCAGACATGTTGAACAGAATCGTCAGCGATGATGATCTCGGCACCCCAGCCTTTGGTCGGGATTATAGGGACAAAGCCAAGGATCTCGCGTGAAATCGACGTGACACTACGTTAGGTAGTGGCCAATGCCAGCGTCCCGTTCAGAGGGAGTTCTGTCGTCGCAATGGTGTCAGCGGCGTTCCGGCTGTTCATACCGGTGGACCAACCAAGGAGCGTGCGGCGAAGGCGGCACACAAGAACGCGAGCCCGTTCACTTAATTCAATTCGCCCACACGACGAGGATCCGAAAAGAATTGTGCAGAAAACAATTTACTTTTGGTTGCATTTTCTTGGGAAGCCATCAATATGAATTCCGAAATCCTAATACTGCAGACGAGGGAGACCATGAAGGCGAAATCTACGAACGCCGTTGATGCCTATGTCGGCGAACGCGTCAGGTTCCGACGCAAGATGCTTGGTATGAGCCAGTCAAGCCTCGCGGAGGCCCTGGGTATTACGTTTCAGCAGATACAAAAATACGAGAAAGGTATCAACCGGATCGGTGCCAGCCGGCTGCTGCGCATAGCGGAGATTTTCGGCGTCGCCGTTGGTTTCTTCTTTGAGAACGGCGATGCCCAGCCACGTGACGGTGCCACAGCTTCGGATGTCGATGCAGTGGCACAGTTCATGGCATCGAAGGAAGGTTTGGCGCTTGGCAAGGCGTTCATCGCGATCGAAGATGCCAATGTGCGACAGAAATTGCTCGCTTTGGCGAGAAGCCTTGGCTCGGCAGGGCAGACGGGCAGCAATCGCGATGTCTGGGATCAGGCGGAAACGGTACAGGGGTAGCGCGTGTACCGTTTACAAACATTTGGCGACCTGCAGCTGACAGATGCGAATGGCAATGCCGTTCGCTATCCGGCCAAAGGTCTCCTGATGATGGCCTACCTCTTCACGCGCAGGCCGCACGTCCTCACACGCCATGAGTTGGCGAGCTTTCTGTGGGCCGATGCCGATGCCGAGCTCGCAGGTCTCAACCTGCGCAAATTGATTTCACGTGTTCGGCGCATCGATGGTGACGCCATCTCGCCGCCATTTGAGATCATGTCGAATTCGATCCGTCTCGTGACATCGGTCGTGTCGGTTGATCTGCAGGTGCTGGACGCCACCGATCCCCCACTGAAAAGGTTGCTCGCAATCACCGATCTCCTTCAGCGCGGCTTCTTGGAAACCTTGCGGCCGGCGACCAAACCCATTGATGACTGGATCAGGACGGAGTGCAGGAACCAAAGACTGAAGCTGCGCGAGGCGCTCTTCGACGCTTTGCCGGTCGCCAACGGTCCCAATCATTTTCGCATGCTCTCCGGTGCCGGCCTTCATCTGTTGGAGAAAGATCCCAACGACGAAGAGATCAGGGCAATGCTGCGTCGACTGCCTGGAGCAGCGAGCCTGGGAGAGAGAGAAAAGACGAGCGGATCAGAGACCTATCCGGTGCTGAGGAGCCTGACCGACACGGATCTGCGCGCTGAACCGGCCGCTCCGCCTCGCCCGGCGCTTCCGCGCCTGGTGCTGCTGCCGCCGACGTCACAAGGCGATGCACCGGGGCTGCCGCTTGCAAGCGCCCTGATCGAAGATGTCACCATCGAACTCTGTGCCCTTCGAAACGTCTCAATCGTGGCGCCGCATACTGCCGAACAGATCCGCCGCGACTCCAACAAGGCTGTGGTCGTCGCACGGCATTCGATATCCTATCTTCTTGATACAAGGCTGTCGGGTGAGGGGCTTTACGCCCAGCTTGTCTATTTTCCCACTGACGAGATCCTGTGGGCAAGCCGCTTTAGCATGACAGCCGAGACCCTCCCCACGCAGAGGCGCCTGATTGCGCAGCAGCTGACCTCCTCGGTCGTCCGCGAATTGGCCAAGAACGAGGAGGCACGCCTGAGCATCGAGGCGAGCCCTCAAGCCTACCACTCGTATTTGATTGGCGCGAGCTTGATGGGCAAGCTTACTCTGCCTCATATCCGAAGGGCGCGTACTGCATTCAAGGAGGCCCTTCGCCATCACGCTGACTTTTCCCCCGCGTTCACCGGGCTTGCGAGAACATACACAAGCGAGTGGCTCGTGACTGCCCAGGGCAACGCGGAACTGCTGCAACTGGCCGAAACGAATGCCATGAAGGCAATAGAGAGAGATGCAGCCCTGCCGGGCGGCTACCGTGAGCTGGGCGTGACAAAGCTCTATCTTGGCGATGTGGACGCGAGTGTAGCAGCGCTCAGCCTGGCCGAAGAGCTAAGTCCCCATTTTGCCGACGTCATTTACAGCCATGCCGACACCCTCGTGCATGCCTCCCGCCCAAAGGATGCGCTGGCGAAGATACAGAGGGCGATGTCGCTCAATCCAATATCCCCCGATGCCTATCTCTGGTGTGCGGCGGGAGCGAGCTACTTTCTGGAGCGGTATGAAGACGCCATCGCATATGTGGAGGCGATGAAGGACAAAGCTCCCGCCCACCGTATCGCCGCTGCCAGCTGCGCGATGATGGGGGACCGGAAGCGAGCACAGTTCTATCGGCAGCGCGCCGAGATCTTGAACCCCGTCTTCGATCTGGAAAAATGGCTCTCTGTCGTTCCCTTCAAGGAACAGTGGCAGAAGGAGCTTTACCGCGAGGGCCTACAGAAAGCCGGATTCTGAAATCAACCCTAAGGAGAAACGTCCATGGCAACAGCTGTCGTTTTTGGTATTGCGGGAGAAGCAGGCCTTTGGGTCGCAGATCTCGATGCAGGCACGGTAAAACCCCTTGATGCTGCGACAGGAGATCTGGCGAAGGCCGCCGACATCCGCAAGGCAGGCGGGACCTTTGTCAAGAAAGTCGACTTCGCTGTTGCTGTGTCGTCGGCAAAGGCAGTCTTCTCCGGCCACGTAGAGAGCTGAGGCACTGCACTGATTGCCGGTTGCGCCGCTCCATACTCCGACCGGATCATGGCTGCCTCAGAAACGCTGGCGCGTGTTCGACCGATCCTCGCTGATTTCGGCATCACCCGCCTTGCGCGTCACACGGGCCTTGATCGAATTGGCATACCGGTCTGGTGCGCCTACACGCCCAATGCGCGCTCGATTGTCGTCGCTCAAGGCAAGGGCTTGCATGACGACGACGCCAAGGTGTCAGCCGCCATGGAAGCACTGGAGCGCACTGTCGCCAACAAACCATTTATCGAACCTATCTGGACAAGCGCGCTTCGTCTGCGTGAATTGGGGCATCGGGTCGAGCCGCTGAGTGGCCTGATCGCTCTCCACGGGAAGGATATCGATCAACAGGAAGTGGTTGCGTGGGCGGTTGCGAAAGAACTCCTCAGCGCGACCGATATCTATGTGCCGCTCGAAGCCGCAATCCTCGATCGGACACGCAGTGGTCGGTTCTGGATGTCCTCCGATGGGCTGGCTTCGGGCAACAACCTTGAGGAAGCGACCTTGCATGGCATCCTTGAACGTGTCGAGCGCGACGCTCACGTCCTTTGGCAGATCGGCAGCGATGAACGCAGGTTTTCGCAGTGTATTGACCCGCGCGCCTTCCGGGATCCGGCCTTGGATGGTTTGGTCGAGAGGATTGATGCGGCAGGTTGCCTGCTTCGGCTTTTCGATATCACCAGCGACATCGCCATTCCATGCTTCACGGCCATTTTGGGTCCGCCGAACGTTCGCTCAGGACCCGACGTCCGCTTCGTCGAGGTAACGGGGGGCAGTGGCGCTCATCCATCGCCGGTTCGCGCGGCGATACGCGCGATCACCGAAGCGGCGCAGTCCCGGCTGACCTATATCAGCGGTGCACGTGACGATGTATTGCCCGAGACATTTCTGCGGCCGCTGCCGGTGCAGACCCGGCGCGCTTTTGACGCTGTGGCGACCGTCGGGGCAACGCCGACGTCAACGGGACCGCAAATGTTGCGGCAACTTCTGGAGTTTACATTGAATGCGCTGCGGGAGGCGCGCGTCGATACGGTCGCTGCTCTGCCTCTTGGCGATCCCAGCCTTCCCTTCAGTGTCGCCAAGGTGTTCATTCCTGCTCTCGAAAATCCCGACGGCCAACGGGCGCGTCGCTACGGCAGCCGAGCAATTTCAAAGGCTATTATGTCATAAGGGTCCCCGTCGCAGCTTCGAACCTCACCGTCTCGGAGGGAACTTGGGGTCTTACCACGCCCAAATGTTGCACTCGGTGTCGGAGCACGCGCTATGGCTGTTGCTGCTCGCTAGAGGATACGCGCCACAGTCCCGTTGCGGCCTCAGATCCTCGCCAGATGCGCCTTCGCGTGCAATGCACCTATAACTTGTTTCACGCCTTATTCACGGGCCGCGACACCCTCTATCCAATATGCTCTCCTCATTGTTGGAGAACGTGGATGAGCGCTACATCTGAAGGCGACCGGGCCGGCAAGGGCCCAAACGAGAGATCCGCGGAGGATCTGACTGAGCTTGTCGCGCTGGCGCGCCTCATCACCTACGCAAAGTGCGCTGCCCAGGATGTTGAGCTTGTCAGTGCAATGCACTGGCTTGATCTTGCGATACAGGCGGTCAATCGTGAGATACTCGATGTGCCAAACGCCGAGATATCGATCCCGGCACTATCAGCGGTGGCCACAAGCCGGAACACACATTAGGTCTGTCCAGTACCACGAAGGTCTGTCCAGTACCACGACGTCGATGACTCGGACGCTTGGACCGGCCGGGACAGCAGCCGAGGGTGGTTGGGTCGCCATGGGCGAAGGCATCGTCGATTGGGCTCCGGATGGAGACCGATATCCAGGCTGTTAGCTAGTTGGGATTGGAGTTGCCACCTTCCTGTATTGAATACTTCCTCCCGCTCTTCGTCAGCAAGCTCTCGCACCACGTCGATGACATCGAAAACGCATTGAAGACGCAACGTGAGGAGTGCATGCGCGTCCTTGGCGAGGGCGGACCCCCAGATCGGTGCCCATGGCGCGATCGCCGACGATGCCAAAATCGACCGACGACCATGGCGGGAGTGATGCCGACCTTCAGGCCGTTGTCAGGTTCCGACGGTAACGCATTCAACCAAGTATGGCGGGAGATATACTATGCTTGGTCTTGAGGCTTGGCGAATCGACACGGTCGACGGTCTCGCCATGTTCAATCGGATTTTGGCACTGACAGCCTGGGGGAGTACTGCAGTTTTCTTCGCCGTCGTTCTGATGCTCTGGTGGTCAGGGCGAAAGAGGGACTACAGCGCACATGTGCCCCTGGCAGCACTGATTTCCGCGTCGATGGCGGTCTTCATCGAGTATTTCATCCCTGTCGGAAATACCGTTGCGGCCGCCTTCGCGACGGCGTTTCTGCTAAATGGCAAATTCAGGGCCGCCACAGTCTTCGGGGGTGCAACGCTCGTCGTCGGCGTCGCTGAGATTGGGATCGGTGCTCAAACCGTTGCCACTGTTCTTGGCGGAGCGACCATCGGTGCTTCTGCTGCGGCGTTCATCCACCTGATTTTTGCGGCAACGATCTTGACCATGTCCCTCCGCACCAAAGCCACGCGAACTGCTATCCAGCACCGATCGACATTCACTGACGGCTAACGCGAGCGTTGGCGCAGTTGGCAAACTTCCACCTTTCGTACCGTCCGGCGTCGGCGGTCCTGCGCTGTCTTCGATACGCCATGCTCGAGGCTGGCGCGCAGAATCAGTTCCACGCCCACGGGGATCTTGTGACTGCGGTTCGGCGGCGGCGATCAGGTCGTCTAGAATTGCACGATGATAGCGAGGCAGCCGATCTTGCGCTTCGATACGTCGATAGTCGTCACGCCCGAGACCCTATGCGAGGATCACCCACGCAACCCTTGATACCTACATGCTGTGAGACGGCTCGCCCGGTCCCAGGTGAATATTTAGTCTAGCTCACGTCATCGGCCGATATATGGTTGACCTCCGTGATGCGGATAAGCGGTATGGCAGCACGCTTGTTTGCTTCCTCAACGTTCTGTTTCGATGGTGCATCAAACAGACAGAAAGATCGTTCCTCGGACGGAACGAATGTTGAGCGGAGGTAGCGGACCGGCTTTCCTTGCTGCGTCATCTCCGACGTGACGCGCTTTGCGCGGGATGCAGCGGCGGAGAGCTGTTCTGGAGTTATCCCTGGTAGGTGTCTTTCGACCATGTACTGTGGCATACTGAAACTCCATCCGGTTGATTGAGAATAGCTTCGTTCGGTGAGAAACGACATTCGGCAGAGGCAGATGGATATCTATTTCGCCGCGGTATTCACGGATCTGGTCAGGCATTCGGCAGTCTGGAACAAGGTCTCGCGAGACAACATTACCAACATCATCGCCGAGTATCGCTATCTGTCGCAGACACTTGCTGGTCAGTACGGGAGACGGCACGAGAACTTTACAGGTGATGGTCACCTTTTTCTATTCGAATCTGCTGACGTGGCAGTGCATTTCGGACTCAAGCTCATTGCGTATTGGAAACAGCGGCGGCGATACCTGACAACGGAGCAGGCTTGCGATCTTCCCATTCGGATCGGATGCCACTTTGGCGAATGTTCTCGCATGGAAGACGATGATGCTTGGGTGGGGCGGGCTCTCAATATCGCCAAACGCGTCGAAGCCTCAGCACAACCGGACTCGTTCTTCGTCACACAGACGATCCTCGATTTGATCGACCTGCCGATGTACCAGTTCGAGGAAGCCGATGTTCACGAACTCAAAGGCGACTTTCTTCACAATCGGCAGCTTTATAGGCTGACGTCTGTCGACCAAGCTGCCCTCACTGCGCGGCCGGAGGAGCGGATGACTGCCGAAGACTGGTTTTTGAGAGGAGTCGGATTTGCAGGCGAGGAAAACGGGGCGCAGGAAAGGCAATGCTATCAACGTGCGTTGGAACTACGTGCCAACTACCCCGAGGCGCATAACAATCTCGCTGTCGTACTTAAAGCTGGAGGCGACTGGGAGGCCGCCACGATGCACTACCGAGAAGCACTTCGTTTGTGGCCGCGCTACGCGGAATGCCACTTCAATTTCGCAATTTTACTCGAAGAGAAGCGAGAGCTTGAAGCCGCTGCCAACCACTATCGAGATGCTATCAGGCAGAGGCCTGATTATGTCGACGCGTGGCTTCGTCTGGCAGGTCTTCTCGGTTTTTGGAACGACCGCTTCGAAGCCGAGCGTCACTATCAGGAGGCGTTGCGACTTCGTCCAGGTTTCCCGCAGGCGCATAACAACTACGCGGTCTTCCTCGAAACAGATGGAGACGTCCGCAACGCGGAGGCACATTACATCGAGGCCCTTAGGATTAAGCCGGATTATGCCGAGGCGCACTACAACTATGCGATGTTCGCGGAAGGCCGTGACCGAGAACAAGCCGAAACACACTACCGTGCGGCAATAAAAGCATCACCGGAATATGTGGAGGCTCACAACAATCTGGCCGTACTGCTTCACGAGAGCGGAGATCTTGCTTCCGCTGAGGTTCACTATCTCGCCGCGCTCCGGCTGCGTCCAAACGATCCACAAACACATCACAATCTGGCTCTTGTCGCGCAAGCAATTGGTGACGAGGAACGGGCCGCTGTCTACTTGCAACGAGCGAAAACACTGATGAACGACACACGCTCGTGAGTAAGCGGTATGCCTTATGTTGACAGTCTGCACCGACTCCCAGTGTCCTGCAGGCGTCGGTGCAACAGGACTGACGGAGGCGTTATGCAGGCCGGCTGCAGCGCTCCCACATAGCTTGCCGGAGGCCGGCCGGGATATCGCCGGGTAAGTTGAACTCGCGAGCATCGTGCTCTCATGGTGTTCACACGGCATCGTAAACTTAATTGCAATTTAGGTCAGGGGGCATGTGCCTGCCGATTTAATCGTTCACGCCCGAGCGATTCTCGCCCATAGGTTCATCGCCGCCGCGCGCAGTCTGCGATGATGGCTGGAGGTAATGTCGCGGCGCGGGATGTGGAACAGGTTGGCAATCGGTCATGGATGGAGACGAAGCGCTGGAGATGTCGGGCCAACTCCCGTGGCACAGCTACGACGCGTCTCTCATCACGCCGAGATCGCGGTATAGACATACTGAACTATACGGAACCGATGGGTCGCTCTGTGATCCTTACAAATTCGTAAGGCGCCGGACAGACGATGGTAAATCACGGCCGGTATTGATCCCCGCCGGCGACCGCGTCTTTCGGCGCCTTGTTTCCATCCGCCGATATCGGTATCGATAGAAGGACTGCCATCGTGAAAAAACTCATCTTCGCTTTGCTCGCCGCCGGCGCCATAGGCATGCAAGCCTCGAGCGTTGTGGCGGCCACCACACCATGCGAAATCATGCTGAAGGATCTGCGAGCTGCGACCGCCAAGGCAAAGCTGAGCGACGGCGACAAGGCCCAGGTCGCGGACCTCGAGAGCAAGGGCATTGAGCGCTGCAATGCCGACGACGACAAGCGCGCCGACGACTTCTTTGCCCAAGCGATGAAGGTGGTTGGCAAATGACCTCTGTACGTATCCCCCAACACCCGGCTGCCACCGGTAGGCGATCGTCTGCCGAAACTTCGCCCAATCGAGTGCCCGAGGTCACAGCCGCGTTCTGGCTGATCAAGCTCCTGGCTGTGACGATGGGCGAAACCGCGGCGGATTATCTCGCCGTCAATCTTGGCCTTGGCCTGACCTTGACGTCGCTCATCATGACGGCGATCCTGGCGGTCGCCCTGATCTTGCAATTCGCGCAGAAGCGTTATATTCCATGGGCCTACTGGCTTGCCGTCGTGCTCATCAGCGTCGTCGGCACCCTGATCACCGACACTCTCGTCGACAATCTCGGCGTGGCGTTGGAGACGACGACGATTGTCTTTTCCGTTGCGCTGCTCGCCACCTTCGCTGTCTGGTACGCGGGCGAAGGCACGCTTTCGATCCACACGATCTTTACGACAAGGCGCGAAATTTTCTACTGGCTGGCGATCCTGTTTACCTTTTCGCTTGGTACCTCGGTCGGCGACCTCCTGGCGGAGCAATTCAGCCTGGGCTACCTGACCACAGGCATTCTGTTCGGCGTTGTTATCACCGGCATCGCCTTCGCCTTTCACAGGTTCGGCCTCAACGGCATCCTTGCATTCTGGCTTGCCTATATCCTKACACGGCCGCTCGGCGCATCGTTCGGCGATCTGCTTTCGCAGCCCGTCGAATATGGCGGCATTGGCTTCGGCACCACCTATACCAGCCTGCTGTTCCTCAGCTGCATAGTGGTGACGGTCGTCTATATGAGCCTGTCAGGAAATGATGAAGACGTCGAAGCAGTCGCTCTCGATCCCGAATAGAATGCCTTGCTCGGCCCTCCTAATTTCGCTGTTGCGGTGGTAATTTGCGAGCAGATGCAAGCAATCGAAAGTGAATGAAGTCATGCGGCTACTCCTCGTTGAGGATGATCGAAAGACTGCCGACTATATCGTTCGGGGCCTGACCGAGGCCGGGCATGTCTGCGACTGCCTGGGCGACGGCCACGACGGTCTGTTTGCCGCAACGCGGGACAGCTATGACGTGATCGTAGCCGACCGCATGGTCCCGGGGCTGGATGGTCTTTCGATGGTCAAGGCGGCGCGCGCGGCCGGCGTAAAGACGCCGGTCCTCTTCCTTACTTCCATCGGCGGTATCGATGACCGGGTGGAGGGGCTGGAGGCCGGCGGCGACGACTACCTGGTTAAGCCTTTCGCTTTTTCCGAACTGCTCGCTCGCGTCAACGCCCTTAGCCGCAGGCCACCCGCGCAGGAACAGAAAAGCACACTGCGCGTTGCTGATCTGGAAATGGACCTGATGAGGCGCCGCGTGACGAGGCAAGGCAATGTGATCGAGCTTCAGCCGCGCGAATTCAGGTTGCTCGAAGTGCTGATGCAAGGCGAAGGACGGATCGTCACCAGAACGATGCTGCTTGAGCGGGTGTGGGATTTCAACTTTGATCCCAAGACCAGCGTCGTCGAAACCCATATCAGCCGGTTGCGAACGAAGATCGACAAACCGTTCGAGACCCCGCTCCTCCATACCGTGCGCAACATAGGCTACAGCCTACATGCGCCGGCTTGACCTATGGCGCAGTACGCCCTTCAGGCTGGCGTTGAGCTTCGCATTCCTCTTCGTGCTCGCCTTTCTCCTGTCCGGCCTGATCGTCTACCAGTTGATGCGCACGGATTTGTCGGACCGCCTTGATGCGGCCGCTCGAGAGACGTTCTCGGTGATTTCCGCCACCTATGCCGGCGGCGATCTGGAAGATCTTGTCGCCACGGTCGACAGCCATAGTCGCTTGGTGTCAGGCAAGGAGCAGCTTTTCTCTCTGACCGGCGCGAACGGCCAGTATCTGGCGGGAAATTTGACGGTTAGCGGCTTTCTGGAAGGCTTTTCCGTCATCGATGATCGGATGACCGGCGTGCCGGCTGGGGTGAGCTATAGGGCTTATTCCGGAAAGGTGGGTGCCAACAGCCTGACTGTGGCGCTCAGCGTTTCCCAGACCGAGGCACTGGAGGAGATCATGCTGAACGGCTTTGGCTGGGCGACAGCGATCGTCGCTTGTGTCGCCGTGGCGGGCGGCGCTCTCCTGGCCACCCGTGTGCAGCGCCGACTGGACGCCATAGCCCTCACCATGGGTGACGTCTCGCAAGGCAGGCTCGACGCGCGCATTCCTTTGATCGGCAGTGGCGACGACATCGACGGCGTATCGGCGCAGGTAAATGCCGCGCTCGGTCGTCTTTCGGCGTTGGTGGAAGGCATGCGGCAGGTCTCAAGCGATATCGCGCACGATCTGAAAACCCCACTGAACCGCCTTCTGATGACCCTCGAGGCGGCCGACGAAAAGGCTGCCTCGGGCGCGGGTGTTTTAAAGGAGATCGCCGAGGCTCGTGCGGAAAGTGGGCAACTCAACGAGACCTTCGAGGCGTTGCTGCGCATCGCCCAGATCGAGGCGGGAGCACGTAAGGCGCGTTTCGCCGACCTCTATTTGGACATCGTGGTCGACGCAATCGCAGAAATCTACGCTGACGTTGCAGAAGACGCCGGGATGTCGCTTTCGGCGAGGAAGACACTTCAAGGTCCCGGCGGGCTGATCCACGGCGACTCCGAACTCCTGACGCAGATGTTCGCCAATCTGGTGGAGAATGCCCTTCGCCATTGCCCTTGCGGCACTGCAATCGAATTGTCCGTAAGGAGGGACGGCGATCGGGTCGTCGCAACCGTCGCCGACAACGGAGCAGGTATTCCCCAGAAGGAGCACGACAAGGTCTTCCAAAGACTATATAGGCTCGACAAGAGCCGCACCACGCCCGGTAACGGCCTTGGCCTCAGCCTTGTGCGTGCCATCGCCGATCTGCATGGCGCAACGATCAGACTGGAGGACGGCAGACCGGGGCTCGTCGTCATCGTGGATTTCCCGGCCCGGACGGCAGCGGCGCATAGGTCATGACCCGTGCTGCGCTATCGTCGGAGCTTACCGAATCGTATGATTCCAGCGAACCGTCCGTAAACTGGCGGTCCTACCATTGGCGCGTCTCTTCACATGGAAGGATCGCATCGATGGAAAACATGTCTACCAATACGCCGCGGACGAATCTGGGGACTATCCTCTTCTCGCTTGCCTGCCTTGGCCTTGTTTTCACCTTTGCCGGCAGTTCGCCGGCCTTTTCAGCCGAAAAGGCCGTTCTGGTGGAAAAGAACCCTCCCGGCGATATTCCGGATACGCAGGTCTTCATCGACTACGCATCTTCCCAAGGCTTCAAGATGAAGGTCCCCGAAGGCTGGGCGCGTTCTGACCGCGCCGATGGCGCGAGTTTCGTCGACAAGCTGGATGGTGTGATCGTCTCGGTCTCAAAGATCACCTCGGCACCAACCATAGAGAGCGTCAAGGCAAACGAGGTGCCAAACCTTAAGGCCACCGAGCGGGCGGTGATGGTGGCGTCCGTCAATGCCGTGAAGCTGCCTGCGGGGCCGGCGATCCGCATCGTCTATACGTCGAACTCAGAACCGAACACGGTGACCAACAAGCAGGTTCGGTTGGAGAACGAGCGCTATCTCTATTTCAAGGACGGAATGCTGGTCGCGCTCGAATTGTACGCACCGAAGGGTGCGGACAATGTCGACCAGTGGCAATTGATGTCCAAGTCGTTCCGGTGGAACTGACATGGCGGTGCTCGTCGCGCACGAACTCTACCGATTTTTCCACACAGGCGAGGACGAGACATTCGCGCTGCGTGGGGTCAGCCTATGTCTGTCGCCGGGCGAGTTCGTTGCCTTGATGGGGCCTTCGGGCAGCGGCAAATCCACGCTGCTTTCATGCCTCACGGGTTTGGACGAGCCGGATGGCGGCCACGTCCAGGTGGACGGCATGCGGCTGACCCGGCGATCCGAGGCCGCACGGGCGCGCATTCGCGCCACGAATTTCGGCATCCTGCTTCAGTCGGGCAATCTGTTCCCGCATCTCAACGTGGAGCAAAATATCCGCTTCCAGATGAGCCTGGCCGGAAAGACCGACGACGCGCGCGTTGGTCAGCTTGTCGAAATGGTGGGGTTACCGCATCGTGCGCATGCCGTTGCCACGCAGCTTTCCGGTGGTGAAACGGCGCGCGCCGGTCTTGCGGTTGCGCTTGCCGTCAACCCGCCGATCCTCGTCGCCGACGAGCCTACCGCCGAGGTCGATGCCGACACGGAATCACGACTGATCGATCATTTCGAAACCAGACGCCGCGACGGCCTCACCACCTTGCTTGCAACCCATAGCAAGGCGTTGGCTCGAAAGGCTGACAGGATCATCCGGCTGCACGACGGGAGGGTGGAGGATGACTGACATCCTGACGGTCTGCCGGAAAGTCGGCCGGAATTTTTCAAGCGGCAACGAGCATATGTCCGTGCTGCGCGACGTAGACTGTGAGATCAGGGTAGGTGATCGCATTGTCCTGGCCGGCCCTTCCGGCTCGGGCAAGACCACCTTGCTGCATATTCTTGGTGGGTTGGACCRCCCGACGAGCGGTGAGATCGAGTGGCCCGGTTTGGGCAGTATCGAGCAGCTTCGTCCGCGCCGGATCGGCTTCGTGTTCCAGTCTCCCAGCCTGTTTCCGGCCTTGACGGCGGCACAGAATGTCGATCTGCCGGCGATCCTCGCCGGCAAGGGTGCCTTATCCGGCGGCAGCGGCGCTCTCTTGTCCGCCTTCGGCCTTGGCGAGCTTGCAGACAAGCTGCCCGAGGAGTTGTCGGGCGGCCAGGCGCAAAGGGTCGCAATGGTGCGAGCCTTGGCCCTTCGGCCGAAACTCGTCCTGGCCGACGAGCCGACAGGACAGCTGGACGGTGTCACGGCGCAGTTCTTCTTGGATGCGGTGATGGAGCACCTTGACGGGATGGGGGCAACCCTGGTCGTTGCCACACATGACGAGGCGATCGCGGCCCGGATGGCGACTCGCTGGGCGATCGATCATGGGCGGCTGACCCGCGACGAAATGAAAGCAGTGGCATGATGTTTGCTCTGTGGATCCGGGGCATCCTTGCCCACCGGCCCACCCGCGTTGCGGGTTCAGCGGCGGGCATTGCGCTGACCGTGGCACTTCTTGCCATATTGGTGCTGTTCCTGGTCGGTGCGGGGGCTTCCATGACCTCGCGTGCGATATCGGCTGTCCCCATCGACTGGCAGGTCCAACTCGTGCCAGGCGCGGATCAGGACGCGGTGCGAACGATATTGCGTCAAACGGCGCTCATCCAGGCGGTGCATCAGGCAAGCTATGCCGATGTCGGCGGGTTCGAAGCCAGCACCGGCGGTACTGTCCAGACGACCGGGCCGGGACAGGTGATCGCCTTCGACGACAATTATCTGGGCGATTTTCCCATGGAAGTTCGATTCCTTTCCGGCAATCGCGACGGCGTCCTCGTCGCGCAGCAGACCGCAGCCAACCTGCATGTCGGGCCTGGAGACCGCGTCGTGATCAGGCGGATGGGCCTGCCGCCGCTGACGGTGAAGGTCGCCGGCGTGATCGACCTCCCCGATGCGGATTCGCTGTTCCAGGCCGTCGGCCTGCCGCCCCAGGCAGCTGCGCACGCCCCCCCGGACAACGTGCTCGTGCTGCCACAGACCGAATGGGAGCAAGCCTTCGGTCCGCAGGCGAAGCTGCGTCCTGACACCGCCCGCCAACAGTTGCATTGCAGGCTCGTCCACAGCACCCTTCCGGCGGATCCGGTATCGGCCTTCGCCTTTGTCACCGGCGCTGCAAGAAATCTGGAAGCGAAGGTAGCGGGACAGGCGCTCGTCGCGGACAATCTCGGCTCCCGCCTTGGCGCTGTGCGCGAGGACGCACGATACGCATCCGTGCTCTTCCTGTTTCTCGGATTGCCGGGCGTCGCATTGTCTTTGGCTCTCACCTTCGCGGTGACGTCGTCGGGTGCCGCGCGCCGTCGCATCGAGCAGGCGCTGCTGCGTGTTCGTGGCGCCACCTCCCGGACAATCCTCGCGTTGACCGCCGCCGAGGCAACGGTTGCCGCGGGCGCCGGTACGATGCTTGGAATTGTAGCAGCGTTGTGGCTAGCGCCCTTGGTACCGGGACTGCGCTTGATTGTGGGAGTTACTGCTCCAATCCTGGGCCTCGTTGCCATCGCGGGCATCCTCGCGGGCTTTGCCGCCTATCTCTATCCTGCCTGGCGCGACATGCGCCTGAGCACGGTCAGCACTGCGAGACGCGTTGTAGATGAGCCCGCACAGCCGCTTTGGCGGCGCCTGTGGCTGGACGTGCTGCTGCTTGCGGCGGCAGGTCTGTTCTTCTGGCAATCGGCAAGCACTGGATACCAGATCGTTCTCGCGCCAGAGGGCGTCGCCGCGACGGCCGTGGATTACAAGGCGTTCACCGCGCCCGCCTTGTTCTGGCTTGGGCTGGCACTGCTGGCTATGCGGTTGTCGAACGGCGTGATCGCGGGCAACGGTTCGCTTCTTCGAGCTCTCATAGCGCCGGCCTGCGGTGCGCTCGCGCCGATCGTGGCCGCAGCGTTGTCCCGGCAAGCCCGCCGGCTCACCGCTGGCATCGCCATGACCGCTCTGGCAATCTCGTTCGCTGTCTCGACCGCGATCTTCAATGCCACCTACAACGCACAGTCGCGTGTTGACGCAGAGCTCACCAACGGAGCCGACGTCACCGTATTCGGCACGTCCGAAAGGCCCGCCGATGCACATCTGGCCGCGCTCGCCGCCTTGCCGGATACGGCAGCGGCCGAACCGATGCAGCATCGCTTCGCCTATGTCGGAGCCGACCTTCAGGATCTCTACGGCATCGATCCTCTGCACATCGGGCGTGCGACGAGCCTCTCGGATGCCTATTTCATCGGCGGAAACGCCGCAGCCGCACTCGCCAAGCTCGCCGCAACGCCAGACGGTGTGCTGGTGTCGGAGGAGACGGTTCAGGATTTTCAGCTCCAGCAGGGCGACACAATCAACCTGCGGCTGACGGACGCCCGAGATCATCAACAGCATCCGGTACCGTTCAGGTTCATCGGAGTGGCACGCGAGTTTCCGACCGCGCCAAAAGACTCGTTCCTTGTGGCCAACGCTCGCTACATTGCCGAGAAGACTGGCTCGGCAGCGTCGGAATATGTGTTGATGCGAGCCAAGGGCGATCCAGCAAGTCTGGCCGCGCGGGCTTCATCCCTCCTTTCAAACGACCCGTCGATGAAAATCACCGACATCAGCCAGGCCGCCCACCTGATCGGTTCGAGCCTGACGGCCATCGATCTGGCCGGCCTGACGTCGATTGAGCTGGCATTCGCCGTGATGATGGCCGCCGCAGCGGGCGGGTTGATGCTGGCGTTGGGGCTTCTCGAGCGGCGGAGGAACTTCGCCATTCTGAGCGCTATCGGCGCTACGCGCTCGCAATTGTCGGCCTTTCTGTGGAGCGAAGGCCTTCTCGTTATTGTCGGGGGTATTGTTTTCGGCCTGCTGTCGGGCCTTGCTACGGCCTGGATGCTGGTGAAGCTGCTGACCGGCGTATTCGATCCGCCGCCCGGAGCTCTGTCCATACCTTGGGCCTATCTCGGCATCGTTCTCTTTCTGGTTGTCGCGGCGGTCGTCGTGGCGGTTATCGCCGCAAGACCGCCACGAGGGCATGACGCAGAATATTTAAGGGATTTCTGAGCGGTTTCGATGTGCGCCCATGCCTTTTTGGCAGCGCCGGCGCACCTTACCCATTTGTATGGTTCCTGAAATGCGCCTGCAAACAACGGATTCCAATCTGGGTCGGCTCCCCCATCCAAGGCAAGGAGCCCGACAGACCAAAGTTCGTGGGGCGTTACCCAGCGAGCCCAAGTCCTTGCGGACGAACAATCAAACGAACAGGAGCGTGGATATGAAGAAAACAATCATCGCCATTGCATTGATTGTAGCTGCGTCGACGACAGCTGCCTTTGCGAAGGAAATGACCGGGACCGTCAAGGCGATCGACAAGAGCCATGACTCGATCACGCTGACGGACGGAAAGACCTTCACGCTGCCTGAGGGCATCGAAGCCGAAACCCTCAAGGTCGGGGAAAAGGTTAAGGTCATCTATTCGAGCAAGGCCGGCAAATTGCTGGCCTCGGGGATCCATGCGGCCCAGTAGGCGTCGTATCACCGGAATGCACTCAGAATCCGGCGGTGGTTAGCTTGCAGCAACGCGCAGCACTAGGTGGTGTCGCTGCCCCGCTATCGGACGTTCGCGCCGACATGATCGGCGCGGGACGCCTGATGGCGGCTGGTTCGATCGGCGCGGCGTTTTCGCTCTTGACGCCCGCAAAGTCGTCGCCCCCGCCGTGCAGGGACGACCGCACGGCAATTTTCCGCTCGCATAGTTGAAATGTTACGACTGTTACACTATGATTATACTAATGGTAACTCCAACTTGGCTGCTCCTGACCTACAAGGTTCCTTCCGAACCTGCCTCGAAGCGGATCGCGCTCTGGCGCAAACTGAAAGGTATGGGTGCTGTCTATCTTCAGAACGGTGTCTGCCTGCTTCCGAAAACCGACGATCATGTCAGACGGCTCAAAATGCTGGAGAACGACATCGCCGAAATGTCCGGCGAGGCGGTTCTTCTGGAAACCATCGCCCTCGATCGGGCGCAGGAAGACAAGGTCACAGCGCGCTTCAAGGCAGATCGTGACGAGGCCTATCGCGAGTTCATCGATAAATGCGACGACTTCGAAGGCGAGATCGCCAAGGAAACGGCCGCCGAGCACTTCACCTACGCCGAACTGGAAGAGAACGACGTCGATCTCAAGAAACTTCAGGGATGGTTCGAAAAGATCGGAAGGCTCGATTTCTACGGTGGCGCGCTTGCGGAGGAGGCCACGCAGCGCCTGAAGGGGTGCGAGGTTTTGCTTGACACCTATGCCCAGCGCGTCTTCGACGCACACGACGAAAACCGCTAAACGCCGGCCGGGCGTGCCGGTCGCTCCCAGACTGAGACCGGGAGAAGAAAATGCGTGAATCCGACAAGGCCGTTGTGGCGGCACAAACCGAAACGGGTGCCAAGGGCTGGCTCAACCGCACGGTCGTCGGTGCTGGCCTCACCAGTGCACTTGGTGATTTCTGCTACGAGACGACGACCGTCATCCTGCCGGGCTTCCTTGCCGTCCTCGGGGTGCCGGCAGCTGCACTGGGGATCATCGAGGGCGCCGCCGACGCGGTTGCGAGCTTCACCAAGATGATCTCCGGTTACGCCGCCGACAGGTTCGGTCATCGCAAATTCCTGGTGCTGGTCGGATATGGCCTGACGCCGCTCGGCCAGGCGTTAATCGCGCTTGCCGCTGGCTGGCCGCTGATTCTGCTCGGACGCATCGTCTCGTGGTTCGGCAAGGGATTAAGGGGGCCGCTCCGCGACGCGATCATGGTGCAGGCGATCACACCGGAAACACGTGGCCGAGCTTTCGGATTCCATCGGGCAATGGACACGATCGGCGCGGTGGCCGGGCCGCTGCTCGGGGTCTTCCTGCTCGGCTGGGCGCAGGGCATTCAAGGGGAAGCGGCCGACGGACCCTTCCGGCGGGTGTTCTGGCTGACCCTGATTCCAGGAGCGTTGGCAGTTGTCGCCTTCCTCACATTGGTCCGCGATCCCGAGCAGTCGGCCAATCCCGCCCTTAAATTCTTCTCGACGCTACGAGGGCTGCCTGCGCGGTTTAAGCGCTATCTGGCGGCGGTCGGCATCTTCGGGACCGGCGACTTCTCGCACAGCCTGCTCATTCTCGCCGCAACGCAGTTGCTGACGCCCTCTCTGGGCATCGTCAAAGCCGCTCAGGTTGCCGGCCTTCTCTACGTCTGGCGCAACGTCGTCCAGGCCACGACTTCCTATCCGATCGGCATTCTGGCGGATCGCTACGGCCAGCAGCGCGCGTTGGCTATTGGCTACGTTCTCGGCGTGCTGACCGCGATCCTGACCGCACTCGCTTTCGCAATGAGCGTCGACAGTCTCACGCCCCTTGCCGGCATCTTCTTCGTCGCGGGGCTCTATGTTTCCGTGCAGGAGGCGATCGAATCGACGGTGACGGCCGAGATGGTCAGCCAGGAGATACTCGCCACGAGCTACGGCGCGCTCGGTACTGTCAACGGCGCGGCCAAGTTCGTGTCGAGTGCGGCTGTCGGGGTGCTGTGGACCGTCGTTTCGCCGGTGTTCAGCTTCGGGGTTGCCGCGGTGTTGATGGCCGCGGGGACGCTGACGCTCCTGCGTGTTCGCGGAGATTGAGATGATGGCAGCGGGAGACAAGCAACGCGGGGAAATACACTCTACTCAACGCGCTTCCCTGAAAACGCGGCTTCGAGGCTGGGCGCGAGGGATCAAACAGGATGTTCACGCCCTCTATCTCTCCGCAAGGGACCCGCGCGTGCCGTGGTTTGCGAAGGTGGTTGCGTTCGTCGTCGCCGGCTATGCTCTTTCGCCCATCGATCTCATTCCGGATTTTGTACCGGTCCTCGGATACCTGGACGATATTGTCATCGTCCCCTTGGGCATTCTCCTGGCAGTCAAGCTGATCCCGCCGGAAATCCTTGCCGAGCACCGCGCGACGGCGGCGCGCTCGGAAAGACCGTTGAGCCGCGCCGCCATGGTCGCCATCATCGCGATCTGGGTTGGGGTCGGTGTGATCACAGTGGCGCTGGCGCTGAGGCAGGTTGCGTAGACAGACCCCGGCGTGCCAGGTCGAGAGCGTCGCATCCGAGATTAGCGTCCCTACTTCGAAGGTTCCCCCACATGATTTGAGCAAGGGATTCCGATGCTGCGTTTCATCGAAGGCTTGGAAAGCGAGCTGAGCCCCAAGATTCCTGTGCAGTTAAAAGTCCGTGGAAGACGACAATGGAAAGGAGCCATCCAAGCAGAACATCCGATGCAAAATGCGAGCCAACGGCTACGCGCAAAAACGCTGTCGTGACTGATGCAACGATGATTGGTGGGCCCAGCCACCGGCGATGGTCGGGTGGAAGCAGGAAAAGCAAGCATAGCAGCCACCCCGCACTTGAGGCCTCGCCTGAAACAAAAGAGCAATTTCGCGTACATTCACCAGAAAATGAGCCGGCGGGCACGAACTCCATGGGCCCACCGAAAAAGATCGTCTGGAATGGGCGCGGACGCCCGGAGAAGCTCTTCAAGAACAGATTGACAATAAGACCGGTGCTGAGGCCAAGGCTGGCAAGCGCGAGCACTAGCCGCGCGAGCGGAAGGCGCTCGCGAACCTGTCGAACGAGCAAACCACCAACAATTGCCAGGATGATGATCGCAAAGGCAATATGAGGCAAATAATAAAGAGCCCATCGCAATGCCGTGACCGGCTTCAGCGACCTCAAAGGGAAATACCCGCACGCAAGGTCCTGGAGTTTTACGGTGCAGCCAGGACCGGTGAAGAAGAGTGATGATATCCTGAGATCGAGTGCGGGTATCGCGTAAAATATCCAAAGCAACACGATCCATGCGGCAATCAGAATAAAGAATGTGGCTGACGGCTTGTAGGGACGCCCCAGAATTGCTTGGTGAGTCATTTATGAAATCTCGAGAATGGCACCGACCTTCGATGTGTGCTCATTCTTGAAGATTTGGCTGACATCAGCCTGAATTTGGACCCGAGGGCGCTGCAAATTGCATGATTTAAGGCCTCTGATGCCAAGCACAGCGGCTTTGAGCGTGACAACAGGCTTGGCCAAGGTAGCTGCAAGATGAAATGTGTAAATTCAATACATCTTGTTAAGCGCCCCCACCAACACGCCACGTTGGATGAACTCGCCGGAAACCGATTCCCTCACGCGCTTACTGCTTGAAACCGCACCGGCGACCGCGATAGTCGCTTAGCACGTCGGCCGCCTCATGGGCGATCGCCAGCGTTTCAAGCCATCTGGCAAGTTTCTCTGGGATTTCTTCTTCGCCGGATTCCCACGCATCAACCAGTGCCAGATCGCATTGCAGCAGGTTCGCCAGATTTTGCCGAAACCGAGCTCCTCGTCAAGTTTCCGCTTCAACTGGCATCTGCCTGCTACTGGCCCGAGAATGTCGAGGGAGGCGGGATGCGCCCGTAGGCGAGCGCCAGATTTCTGTTCGCCATGACCACTTGGCGAACCCTCACTTTTCATCGGTGTATGCCATGACCTCGGTGGGTTAGCGGCATTCAGCCTCAAAGGTTTGAATTGCGAAACCGTCACGTGATGCCGAATAGCAACACCGGTTTCAGGCTGATGTCAGAAAAGCAGGTCATCCGGTGGCCATTGGTGGGAGGCAAGTCTCAGATTCTGGGGCCTTCCGCGTTGGCTGTTGCGGAGACATTGAGTTGAACGAGATCACATCCATGCGTAGGGCGAAGGTTTTCCGACCTGAAATTGGAAGCGTTATGCTCTGTCTGCTGACGACGATCTATCTGCTGATTGCCACAAACAGGACCTTCTGGTCGAAGGCCTTTGGGTATTTTACGGCCGATCACTTCGCCTTCGCTCTTTTCGTTCTTGGCATCGCCGCGGCCAGCATGGCTGTGGTCACCGCAATTTCTGCGAAGTACGTAACCAAGCCATTTCTGATCTTCTTCGTCGTTGCCGCTTCAGCGGCATCCTGGTTCACCGATGAATTCGGCGTGATCGTGGACAAGGAAATGATCCGAAACGCTACGGTGTCGACTGGCGCAGAAGCGGGACACCTGATCACCGCGAGATTTGCTCTGCACCTGTTGCTTACCGGCGTTGTACCATCGCTCATCATCCTTTGGGTTCGGGTCCGGCATCGCCCGTTTCTCCAAAAGTTTGCTTACAACACAGCCGTTATTCTGGCGTGTGTCGCGATTTTTGCGGTGGTGGGCCTCGGAGACTATCGAACATTCGCGGGTGTAGGGCGCGCGCACAAAGACATATTGGATACTCTCAACCCGTTCTCGCCCATCACCAGCGCGGTGAAGTTCGCCGTGTCATCAGGACGCGATGCAAACGTGGTCGCGCAACCTCTGGGAACCGACGCTCACCTTGTAAGCCGCAGTGGAACGAGCAAGCCTCGCGTGACGATTATCGTGGCTGGGGAAACAGCGCGGGCGGAAGATTTTGCACTCGGCGGATACAAACGGGACACGAATCCAGAGTTGGCGAGGCAGGGTGTGGTCTACTTCTCGAATACCAGCAGCTGCGGCACCGCCACCGCTGTATCCCTGCCATGTCTATTCTCGGTGTACCCGAGGACGGACTATACTCATCGGAAAGGTTTGGAAACGCAAAACCTCCTTGACGTGCTCGGTCATGCGAAAGTGAATGTTTCCTGGCTAGACAACGATACGGGCAGCTACAATGTCACCGAGCGGGTTCCTTACGAGTATCTCCCAGATACTGCAGACAAGCGCTTTTGCAAGGATGGTGAATGTCTGGATGCGATCCTCCTGGACAAGGTCGATGGATGGCTGGATCAGGTCAAGGGCGACAGTGTGCTTGTCCTGCATCAGCTCGGTAGCCACGGCCCCGCTTACTTCGCACGATATCCCGAAGAGTTTCGTCGTTTCCAACCGGATTGCCGCGCGAACGATTTCGGAAGCTGCTCCCCAGAAGAAATACGAAATGCCTACGACAATACGATACTTTATACCGACCATGTCGTTTCCACGGTGATTGACAAGCTGAAACGACGTTCTGACCGGTTGGCTGCATCCGTCGTCTATCTCTCCGATCACGGAGAGTCTTTGGGGGAGAATGGCATCTACTTGCACGGTGCACCGTATTTCATCGCTCCGCCGCAACAGACACATGTGCCTTTTTTGGTCTGGTTGTCACAGGATTTGCAGACGTCGGCCGGCTACGACATGGGTTGTTTGGCAAAGAACGCGAACGGGGAGCGCTCGCACGACAATTTTTTCCATAGCGTCCTTGGGTTGATGGACGTCGCCACCAAAGTCTACCAGCCCGAGCTTGATGTCTTTTCGGGCTGCAGGAAAGGAAGTACGCACGTCGCCAGTGCTGACGCGAACTTGGGCTGGAGGGAAGGCACCGCCCCTTCCAATTTGCCTAGGCTATAGGCTAGATTGACTATGCCGAAGAGGGCCGCCGCGCCGCGCGACCTTCTCAGAGGCTTTTGGCCCTTGCACCGGTGGAGCCGCGACCTGTAGCCGTGTTGCCCCGCAGTCGAACGCTTCTCCTTTCAGGTTGCCGTCAGTCTTATCGTCCACATTCAATCAGTGCTTTGATTGTTGAGGGTCGCGGTGAAGAACTTCTGGAAGACGCGGAGGATTGTGTTTCGGGTGGTCGTGGCCGGAGTGCTGCTGACCGGCGCCCTTTTGGGCGGCTATATCGTCTATCTGCAGTTAAGCGGGAATTTTCACAGCGTAATCGCCGGGGAGCTTTATCGATCTGCGCAGTTGTCGCCTGCACAGTTCGAACGATATGTCCGGGCAGACGGCATCAAGACGATCATCAATCTGCGCGGCGAGAACGTGAACGCCAAATGGTACAATGCTGAGATTGCGGCCGCTCGCGAGCTAGGCGTCGAACACATCGACTTTGGAATGTCGTCAGGAACAGTCCTCGGACCCGAGCGCGCCGATCAGCTGATCGCGATCATGAGAGCTGCTCCAAAACCGATCCTCATCCATTGCCAAAGTGGTGCGGATCGCACCGGTCTGGTGTCGGCTATATACAGCCAGCAAATTGCAGGCATCAACGAGGATATTGCCGAGCGTCAGCTTTCCATTCGCTATGGCCATGTCGCCATCCCGCGTATTTCGTCCGTCTACGCGATGGATGTCAGTTGGGATCGTCTTGAAACGCACTTCGGTCTCAAGGGATAGCGCGCTGGATGCCGGACGCGACACAGCTCACGCTCTTGCCACCGAAAGGTCCTCCGTCCTCTCCTGAAGCCCCGATTTTCCCTTCAGGCTAGGCCTGGTCGCGTATCGGATGATCGTCGTCAATGCCGCCGTCTTGTCAGCGCTGGCTGCCGAGCAATACACGCCCGTCCCATTCAGCCGTCGGGGACGATGCCACTCGCTCCGCGCTGTGCATATTGCCCAGCATGGCCGCGAGCGCTTTCCGTGGACCATTGAAGTCACGTTCGGTTGAAATCCAGTTAATCAGAGACAGAGGCCGATATACCCGTTCCCGGGTTGCCGCACCGATCCAAACCGGCACGGGCTCGCTTCCAGGAAGCACCGTATTGGTTGACCAGACTCGCAAAACGAGCCTGGTGTTGTCGCTACCTTGTTCGCCGTATGGATGCACCAGTGTCAACTGTGGAAGCCGTCCGCTTGCAAGCGATGGAAGGACCGGAATACTGCCTGCGTCGGATGTTGTCGCAAGCAAGGCTATGGCAGCGGATGTCGTCCAGCCGGTAGAGGTGGACGGTTGCCAACCACTCTCTTGCAGAGCGGACGCCAGGCTTTCCAGACTGCCCGCCCATTGAAAGTTCAAGGGTTCCTCAGCCTCCCCCAAGAGACTTATCCTCCTGTTAGGAAGATTTCGAAAACCGATGTTCCACCAATCAGCCATCGCCACTGTTTTTTTCGGGACCTTCGATGCGTATCGCTCGACGTCTGCAGAGTGACTTTCATAGATGTTGCTGCCCCCGGCGATGGCAACTGCAAGGAGTGTGACAACCGACAGTGCGCCCGTTCGTAAGCCGTTGAACGGTCGTTGGAGATAGAACAGTCCGAGAAGTGCTAGCCACGCGAAGCCGAAAGCCGCTCCCGCGACGACGTCTGAAAACCAATGAGCCCCCAAGTAGATGCGAGAGAAAGCTATGAGGAGAACCAGCGATGCCGCGATGGCAGTGACGATAATTCTCCAGGCCGGTCGTAGCTCGCGAGCGATCAAAAATGCAAGAAATCCATAGACCACCATGTTGGTCGTGCTGTGACCGCTCGGGAATGAGAATGCACTCCAGCCGGAGTAAAGGAGGTCATCAGGTCTTGCCCTGTGAAGAGACACTTTGACGACTGTATTGAGCGCTGATCCGCCGGCGACAGCGAGCAGCCAGAAACCAGCTGTTCTCCAAGCCCCGTTCCAGACAAGCCACACGAGGACAACCGACGTCACGACTACGACAACCCGGGTGTCGCCGAGTTCGGTGATTCCGATCATGACGGCGTCACCGACAGGCGTCCTGAGATTCTGTAGGGCTTGGAAAATTGCGTAGTCCCTCAGAACGAGGCGATCGTTCGTTATGACGTCTTCTAGGATCGCCACAAACAACCAGAGTGCGCCGCTAAACAGGACAGAGACAACGGCGAGTATCAGCGCATGGGAGTGRCCAGGATCGAGTAGGCGGGCGACCGCCCTCCCTAGCCAGGTCTGTCGCCGGGATGCCCACAGTCGCAATCGTTCCAGTCTAGGGCCTGGCCGTGAAACGCCATATCGCACGACAAACTGTGTCAGACGAAGTATCAGCCAGCCGAGCACGACGAGGACCACAACCAATATAGCGAGCGGCTTTACTGATGTTCCCAGCATACCGAATGTGGCTCCAACGAGAACTCCGGGGACGATATGAGACGGAGCCCATACCAACGCAGACAGGACGTTGACTGTATAGAACCTCACAACCGGCATGGCCAGCATCCCGGCGATCAGTGGGACGAACGCACGGACTCCGGGTGCGAAGCGTGCAAGAAAGACGCTTTTGTCGCCATGTCGCCGAAAGAAAACCTCGCTGCGTCCGACAAATGTGGGGTATCTGTTGATGGGCCAAAGCGACAGGATCTGGCTGTGGTAACGGCGGCCAAGCCAGAAGGCGACGCCATCGCCGACGATAGCGCCTGATACAGCAGCACCGAGCAAAGGCCAAAACCCGAGGACGCCGCTGGGCACCAATGCACTAATGGCGACGATAATTGCGGTCCCGGGAACCACTGCGCCGACCACCGGAATGGACTCGCTCAGTGCCAGCAAAAGCACCGCGATGTATGTGGCGTGAGGCTGGGCGCCAAGGATATTGAGGGCTGATGTGACGATTGACACGGCCAATGTACAGTCCCCTAGAGGATGCTGGTGATAATCCGGTCTGCGCGTGAACCTTCCCGGTAGACGGCACACACAACAAGAGCTGCGATGATCCCAACCAAGGCCCCGCCCGCGGCGTCGCTGACGAAGTGAGTGCCCACATAGACGCGGGAAACAGATATCAAGATGGCGATGGCGAGGAAGGCCAGCCCGGCGAACCGCGAGCCGTGGAGCAGAAATGCTGCTGCGATCGCAAATGCTGCCGTCGAATGGTCCGAGGGAAACGAGAAGTCCGCGGTACGATTGATCAAGAGGCGCGTCACACCGGTTTCATAGGGGCGGGCGCGCTGAATGAATAGAAGAATGACCTGGTTCATCCCTAAACCCAACAGAAACGAAAAACCCGCGGTCACGACGATATGTCGATTGCTCGATCTATCTGCCTTACGCCACCACTGGAGAGCGACCCAAAGTACCATCAACGGGACGCCGAATATTGTCAGCGAAAGCATGACCAGATCACCAATGGCGCTTTGGCCAGCCAGTCCGTTGATTGCGTGGGTTGAAGCGGCGTCAACTTCATACATTCTTGGGCTCCTCTTGTGCTGTTGAGAGCTGTTCTGGACCGTCTCTCGTTGGTCTGTCGGACGGCGTTCACCGCTATCGGCGTTCCAGAGGATTCTTCAGCAGGCTTGCTGTTGCATCACCGGCGCCGCCAAGAACGACCTGCGGGGCTAGCGATCACGGGAAGCTGACAGGGACCTGAATGTCAGCGCCCTCCTAAACGGCGGTTCAGAGCCGAGACGGCCCTGCCTCATGGAGTTGCCTTGTCTCTCAATCCTATAAATGTCTTGGCCTCGACGAGGAGCTTGTCTGCGCGAACATCGTCCTCATTGTTGCCCTCCTCGACCGCGTTAGCCACGAGTGCAATGACCCTGTGTGCGTAAGTATCAGTAAGCTCTGCAGAGAACTGAGCGGCACGCGCATGCCGCAATAACTGTTCACACGGAATTGACGCCCGCGCCGGGATCGACACGATGATGAAGCCCATCGCCACGATCACATACAAAATTGCGGCGGCGACTATGGTCCTCATCGTCAGCTCCTCTCGCCAGGAAAGATAGGCGGCGAATTCGCAGAGTCGCGGAAGGCTTCACTCTAGTCGGGCCCATATACTCCCACTCTTCGGAAAGCATACGTTTTCGTAAGGTTCGGGTTGCGATGTAGAAGTTGCGCTCAACCGTTCACCCCTGCAAGCACTATGGGCTCGATGAATCCACCTACACGACGCGCAAGCGGCTCGCGATGTCGTTAACGGTGCGGGCCAAGCGAACGAGCGTCTGCCATCCCACCTAAAGGTCCGTGTCGGAAAACGGTTAACCCCAGCGTTGTCCGGATCGAGATCATTCTTCTCCCCGCGAAGCGGGAAGGCGGCTTTCGCGGTTGCGGGATCAAGACATGCCACCTTTTGCGCTGCTTTTCAGGTAGCTGTCAGTCCAGGCAGCCATAAAAGGCTCGTATGTTTGGCAGCTTGCTCCATCACACCGCGGCGATGCGAAAGGGCGAACTTCATGAATGTCTTGTTGGTCGAAGATAATGTCGTGCTTGGAGACGCTGTTCGCGACCATGTCTGCGCAAAGGGTCATTCTGTCGAGTGGTGCTTGACACTTGCGGACGCAACGGTAGCAGCAGACGCTGGTCACCACGGCGTCGTCTTGCTCGACCTGCGCCTGCCTGATGGAAACGGACTATCGCTTCTCCAGCGGCTGCGCACCAACCGAAATGCCGTGCCAGTCATTATTCTGACGGCACACGATCAGGTTTCCGATCAGATCGGAGCTCTTTCGTGCGGTGCAACCGACTACCTCATCAAGCCATTTAGCTTGTCGGAGCTGGATCGGCGTATTTGCGCAGCCACCGACCAAGCTATCCCTGTTGCGCGAGCAGAGGCTTAGTCACTTCGGGTCACCCGTCGTCAGGTGATGACATCTGGGTGGCGGCCGGAGAACAAACCGCCCGGCCAAACCGGGCGTTTCGCTCGACCACAATAGTAGTTTAAAGGCCGAGTACGCCCCTGAGTTCTGTGCGGGCGGCTTCGTACTCTGCTTTGTAATCGTCATGCGTCGTGATGGCTTGCGCGATGAGCATCCCCGAAATCCGACCGGCTTCGATATCGCTGGCATAGTGAATGCCGCCGACGATCCGGTTGCGGCCGTATTCCCAAGCACGAGCCATAATCACATCCCGCTTTTCTGGAAGCATGTTGGCGAGAACGACCCCCATTAGGGTTCCGACCGTTGTGTGGCCAGACGGATATGCACCCGACTTGGAAAGAGGGACGATTGGTTTGACCAGGTCGGGATAGAGGAGATGCGGGCGAGGGCGCTTCCACGTATCTTTCGCTGGATCGACGACAGCAGCTTCTGTTTCAACGATGCGATCGAAAAATGCTGAGAACTTCGGCAAACTCTCCTTCGAAAATTTGTCGTTGTTTACCACGTCTGAAAAACGCCAGATGGTTTCGTCGGCGTCGGCGACTGCACGCGCTGCCATTTCGGGTGTGCGCGTGACCTGGAGCGTGAGTATTTCGCCGACCTCCGCTTTCGTCTGTGCGGAGTCATTGGCCGGAGGTGGAGGGAGCAGGCTTACGAGGCTGACTTCCTTGTCGTCGGTAAAGGGCTTCGCCTTGTCTTCGGCCCAGAGCGGCAAAGCGAATGTGACCGAAGCGACTACGCCGATAGCTATGAATTTCGATAGGCTGCGCATGAGCAACTCCTGTGAGGGCAAGTAGTCGCGTTCCCCTAGCGGACGTTTGTATGCGTATGATGACAGGAAATCGGTTGCAATCGGAGATGCGGAGGGAGCGAACGTGAAAAACGAGGATAGAGCCCACGTGACCCATCTTGTTGCTGCATTCCGGAAATTCGTTGTATCATGAGACCATGAGGGTTCTGGTCGTTGAAGACAATCATGCATTGGCGTCCTGGCTTGGCATAGCGTTGCGCCAGGCCAATTACACCGTCGACATCGCCCATAACGGCGAGGATGCCGATCACCTCCTGGCCGTTGCTGAATACGCAATTGTTGTGCTTGATCTGTCACTGCCGAAATTGGACGGGATGTCTCTGTTGAAACGCCTTCGGCGGGCTGGAAACAAGGTGCCAGTCATCATCTTAACCGCCAACGCGAGCCTCGAAGGCAGGGTTGCCGGACTAGACAGCGGTGCGGACGATTATCTTGCGAAACCCTTCGAGATCGCGGAACTGGAGGCACGTATCCGGGCGCTGGTTCGCCGAGGGCATGATCGCGCGGCGCCCGAAATTCTGGTCGGCGACCTGCTCTTCAACGGCGCCAGGCGGCAATTCAGTATTGGCGCCAATACCCTTACGCTGACCCCGCGCGAGCACGCGGTGCTTGAACATCTCATCATGCGCGTCGGGACAACGGTCACCAAGGCGGCGCTCTCTGACAGCGTTTTTGGCATAGACGACGTGGCCGATCCCAGCGCAATCGAAATCTACATTCATAGGGTGCGCAAGAAGCTTGAAGGCAGTTCTGCGCAGATCGCGACGCTACGCGGCCTCGGATATATGTTGCGCCATGGTACGTAAGGCGTCCGGCGCGTCTGTGCGCTCCCCGTGGACCACGCTCCTCCAACTGAGCGCCAGCATGCGCATCCAGCTTTTGACATGGGTGTCCCTAACCCTGATTAGCGCGATCTGCATCAATCTTTACCTGAGTTTCCTCACAGCCAACGCGACGTCGGACTTGATTGTCGATCGTACGTTGATGGCGTCAGCCCGCGTAATCGCGGAGGACGTCACGGTCGATGCCGGTGGCATGGTCCAGGTCGATATCCCGCCAGCCGCGCTGGAAATGTTCGATACCGGCTATCAGGATCGCGTCTATTATCAGGTGATGACGGCATGGGGAAATCTCGTTGCCGGGTTTCCCGACATGCCCGTGCCAAGAGCGCCGGGAGTGGGTGAAGACGCGATTTTCCGCCGTGATCCTGTCCGCATCATGACGCTTTTTCATCCGTTGGTGGGCCTGCACAACCCGGGCGATATTTCGGTGACGGTTGCCGTTACTCAGCACGGCCAGATCGCGCTGAGGGACCAGCTGTGGCTTTCGGATTTCAAGAAGCAGCTCGTGCTATTGCTGCTGGCCGGCCTGGTGACGATTTTCGGTCTGCAGCGCGGACTGGCCCCTGTCCTCAGACTGCGCGACGCGGTCGTCGAGCGCGGCCGAGATCGCCGGGATCCGGTGTCGCCGGAGATGGTGCAGACAGAGTTGCGGCCGCTCGTCCACGCGCTCAATGATCATATGGAGCTAGTCGAGAACCAGATTGCAGCCCAAAGGCGCTTCGTCTCGAATGCTGCGCATCAATTGCGCACACCTCTCGCGTTGATTGCTACGCAGGCGAGCGTCGCCGCACGGGAGCCGGACCCGGAACGGCGCGACGATGCTCTGCGGGGCTTGCGCAACAGCGTGCGGCAGATGACGCGGCTGGCAAGCCAGCTCCTCACGCTGTCGCGGGCCGAGCCGGGCAGCCGAGCGCCCCGGAGCGACAGGGTCGACATAGGGGCCACCGTGCGTCAGGTTCTCGAAAATCTCGCTGAGGACGCCCTCAGACGCGGGCTCGACCTCGGCCTGGAGGCAGATGAAGCGTCGATCCTTGTCGAAGGCGATGGTACAATGCTGCGCGAGATGGTGGTTAATCTCGTCGACAACGCCCTACACTACACCCCGAGAAACGGCACCGTGACTGTGCGTGTCTACAGCAGGGATACGCAGGCTATCCTGCAGGTCGAAGACAATGGGCCGGGCATTCCGAAGGAAGAGCGCGGGCCGGTTTTTGAACGTTTCTACCGTGTCATTGGCACACAGCAGGAAGGAAGCGGTCTCGGTCTTGCCATTGTCCGCGAGGTCGTCGAGGGTGCTGGCGGCCATATTCGCCTCGAGGATGCGCCAGGCGGCGGTCTGCTCGTAACCGTGGAACTCCCCTCCCTGTGAGGCGGCCTTTTTAGCCACCATATGGCAAAGAGCCGGCGCTTGTCGCACCGGCTTTTCAGGGAGGAAATTGGATCTAGCGATTGTTCGCTAATGGATGTCCATCTGCTGCTGAGGACGCCATTTCGCCAGCCGGTTTTCAATCTGGGTCATGATGAACTCTGCGACCAGGGTGACGATCATGACCAAGATGATGGCGGCATACATGCCGGCTGCGTCGAATGTGCCCTTCGCGATCGAGATTAACTGACCGATACCGAAGCGTGCGCCGACGAATTCACCGACAATCGCGCCGATAATGGCAAAGCCGAAGGACACGTGAAGGCTTGCAAAGATCCAGCTCATGGCCGAAGGAACGATGACGGCCCGGGTGACCTGCCAATCGGATGCACCCAGGATCCGCGCGTTGGCGATCATGTTACGGTCGGCTTCGCGGACACCCTGGAAGGCATTGGCGAAAACGACGAAGAACACCATGATGAAGGCAAGCGCCACCTTTGACGGGAGGCCCAGGCCCATGATCATTATGAAGATCGGAGCCAAGACGACACGCGGAATGGAGTTGATGGCCTTGATATAGACCGAGAAGACATCCGCGAGGAAACGGTTGCGGCCGAGGCTGACGCCGACGACCACGCCGGTGATCGAACCGGCGAAGAAGCCGATCAGAGCTTCTTCCATTGTGACCCAGAGGTTGTACCAGAGCGAGCCCTGGCTGGTGCCATTGACCGCCCAATCGGTAAGCCGGCGAATAATCTCGCTGGGGCTCGAATAGAAGAATGGGTCAATCCACATCAGATTGGACGAGATCTGCCAGAGTCCCAGAACCCCAACGAGAATGCCGATCTGGAGGAACCGCACCTGCAGCTTGCGCCGCTGAATTGATTGAATGGCGGCGGCCTCGATTTCGGCGTCAGACGTGCCGGCGCGAAAGACGGGGGCGGTCCCAGTGAGTGTGTTTGCCATGGTCATATTCCTCACGCCGCTTCGCTGGAACGGCGATAGCTGGTTTCGACCTCCTGGCGAAGGTCTTCCCAAATGGTTTTGCAATAATCGATGAAGGTAGGTTCGTAGCGGATTTCCGACACGATGCGCGGGCGCGGCAGATCGATCATATAAACCGACTTCACGGTCGCGGGGCCCGCTGTCAGGACGTAGACCTTGTCGGCAAGCGCTACGGCCTCTTCCAGATCGTGGGTAACGAACACGACGGATGCCTTGCGGTCTGCCCAGAGCTTCAGGAGCTCCTCGTGCATGACGGTGCGGGTCTGCACGTCCAGCGCTGAGAACGGCTCGTCCATGAGCAGGATCTCAGGTTCGTTGATGAAGGTCTGCGCGAGCGAAACGCGCTTACGCATGCCGCCAGAGAGCTGGTGCGGATAGTGGTGGAGAAATTTCGACAAGCCGACGCGCGCAAGCCAATTCTTGGCGCTTGCTTCCGCCTCATTGTGGGTTTTGCCGCGGAACAGCGGGCCAGCCATGACGTTGTCGATAACATTCTTCCAAGGGAAAAGTGCATCCGTCTGGAAGACGAAGCCTACACGCGGGTCGATGCCGTTGACAGGTCCGCCCATCAGCCGAACCTCACCTGCGCTTGGTCGCGCCAAACCGGTCACCAGATTGAGCGTGGTAGATTTGCCGCAGCCTGTCGGGCCAACCACGGCGACAAACTCGCCACACTCGACCGACATTGTAAAGTCACGAAGTGCCGTCAGCGACTTTCCGGTTGGAGATACAAAGCGTCTGCTGACATTGAGAAGCTCGATTGCGGGCCCCTGAACGGATGTGTTTGACATTGGGTTTTCCTGACGCATGAAACTTGGCTTGCACGCAAAGCCGGAACGATGACCGCTTTCGGCGATCGCGCCGAAAGCGGGGCGCATGAGAGCTTACTTGGCGCTCTTCACGAATTCGGTCGTGTAGGTCTTGGACAGATCGATCTGCTTGCCCTCCATGTTCTTGGAGAATGCAGACAGAACTGCAAGAACCGTCTTCGGGCCATCGGCCGGCATTACACCGTCAGCCGTGAACATGGCCTTGCCGGCATCTAGTGCCTTGACGTACCCGTCTTTGTCGCCGACGTAGAAGTCCTTCGGCATCTTGTCAGCGATTTCAGCGCCGGTATGCGTGTTGATGTAGTGCAGGGTTTTGACAAACGCGTTTGCCAGCTTCTGCGTTTCTTCCTTATGCGCGTCGGCCCAACTCGTCTCCATGTAGAGAGAGGCGGCCGGATAGGTGCCGCCGAGAGCCTTGCGCGAGCCTTCCACCGTCCGCATATCGACGAGAACGGTCGCTTCCTTGGTTTTGAGGAGACGCGAAACCGTGGGTTCCGTCGTCATGCCGACCTGGATGGCATCCTGCTGCATGGCGGCAATGAACGTTGCGCCCGCACCCACTGGAACAGAGGTTACGTCGCCGCTCTTAAGTCCTGCCTTGGACACCATGTACTGCGTCAGGAAGTTGGTCGATGAACCGAGGCCCGTGACGCCTGCGTTGTGACCCTTGAAATCGGCAACTGACTTGATGTCCGGATACTTAGTCGACACCAGTTCCACTTCCCCCGGAGCCTGACTGAATTGAACGATCGACTCGACGAACTTGCCCTTGGCCTGGAGATCAACACAATGGTCATAGAAGCCGACGACACCCTGTACAGCGCCCGCCAGGAGCTGGTTCTCGGCGTCAACACCGGCAGGTTCGTTCAGGAGCTCGACGTCAAGGCCTTCGTCCTTGAAATAGCCGAGGCCTTCGGCAAGCTTGGCCGGCAGATAGATCTGCTTTTCGAAGCCGCCGACCATGAGTGTAATCTTGTCGGCGGCATGCGCTGCGTTTGTGCCCAACGACGAGCCAATGACGATTGCCGACAGTGCGACGGAATGAATAAGAGTGCGTGATGAGCGCATGTAGGTCTCCTCCATAAATTCTGTGCATTGCTTACCATCGTCCCTATGACGATGGCTCCTCCACAATGCACAGTGAACCTAGCGCATCGAAGCTTTCAACTGGCTTTCAGTGCAGGATGACGGCAATCGGTTTTTCGCTTGGCTGGCGCGGCCGTTCATCGGATGAGCTCCCACTCTGTCATCCGTTGGCCTTCCCTTCCATCATCTCTGTTCGCACCAACGCTAGGAACACCGGCGATACCTTCCACGACGGTGGCCCGGTATTGGAGGCGGTTCCGATCGTCCTCGCCTGCGTCGGGGCAAGGATGCAAATCTCCACCTGCATTTCAGGTTCCTGTCAGCGTCCTGCGGCATAGAGCTAGCCTCTTTGGTTTTTGCTTGGAGACGCGCGCGTGCAAGCATTGAAGCGATGTCGGGTGCGGCCAACGAGCACGGAGTCGTCATGCTTGGTCTCCGTCGTGACGAGCGGTGCCGCCCATCCGGCGAGGATGTTGGTCTCGTCCGTCAATGGATCGCAGAGGTGACACACCATCTCTAATTTCGATCGGCCTTCGCGGTGTAGCTATACAGCGTCCAGACGGTGCTCATTCTCATTCTAAGCGATGTATACGGATTTCGGCCTTAATCGCGGCGAAACACTCTTGATCGAAGCTCAAAACCGAAGGGATGGTAGTTTTGCGAATTCTTCTGGTGGAGGATGACGATATTCTTGGTTCGTCGCTAAAGAGGGCTCTAGAGAGACACGCTTATGGAGTGGACTGGTTCCGCGATGCGGAGTCCGCGCTAGAAGCGCTGCTAGTCAACGACTTTGCGTCGGTCGTTCTGGATGTCAATCTTCCCAAGGCAAGTGGTTTCGACGTCGTGCGTTCGGTTCGGGGGCGAGGGGACAATGTACCGATTCTAATGCTGACCGCGCTCGACGGTGTGCGGGATCGCGTCAACGGCCTGGACCAAGGGGCGGATGACTATCTTATCAAGCCGTTCGACCTCGACGAGTTGCTTGCGCGGCTCCGGGCCCTGGTTCGGCGGCGTCAGGGTCGCAATGAAAACATCATTCGGTGCGCCGATGTCGAGATTGATCCTGCGGCGATGGTCGCCCGTCGAAATGGTATCCCGGTCCACATGCCGGCGAAGGAATTCCACCTTCTACGCCTGCTGATGGAGCGAAGCGGGCGGTACGTCACGAAGAGTGATATTGAGTATGCGCTCTATGATACGGACGTTTCCGTCGAGAGCAACACGATCGAGGTGACCGTCTACAATCTGCGAAAGAAGCTTGGCACTGAATTCATCCGGTCGATCCGCGGCGTAGGCTACATGGTCGAGCGCCAGCTGTGACACTCAGCCAACGTCTGTTCCTTCGCATTTTGCCGACTCTGATCATCACGATCGCTGTCGTTGGCTTCCTCGCTTACCGCAGCGCGACGAGAGAGATCGACAACATTTACGATGCTCAACTGATCAACGATGCGAACGTGTTGTGGTCGGTGCTGAAGCACCCATTGACACAATCCGCGTCCAAGCCTACGATCAAGGTCCCCGACCTCGACTTCAATATGGACAATCAGCTTGCGCTGAACGAGGACGCCGATGACTACGCCGACGCGCATTCGTTTCGCGCTTGGAAGGGCGACGCACTTGCCATCGACAGTAGCAACGCTTTTCCCACCGAGATTAAACGCCTGAAAGCGGGCTTCTCCGACATAACCTATAGGAACGAGCTCTGGCGGGTTTACTCTCTTCCGATCCCGGACACCAACATCACCGTCGAGGTTGCCGAAAAAATCGTTCTTCGTGCAGGTCTCGTCCAAAATATCCTTCTCAACCTCGCCTTTCCGCTACTCGTTMTCGTTCCGGTCATCGCCATAATCATCTGGTTTGCCATCAGTAACGGCCTCGTCAATATCCGCGAACTCGTGTCGCAGATACGTGCGCGCACGCCGGATGATCTGTCGATGCTCGCGACGAATGAACTGCCGCGCGATCTCGCACCGCTTGTTCATGCGCTCAACAACCTGCTGCGAAAGCTCGGCCGTTCCCTGACGATGGAACGACGGTTTTCCGATCTTGCCGCCCATCAACTGCGTACGCCCCAGGCGGGTATCAAACTGCTACTGCAGCTATTCGACCGCACTGATTCCGAAGAGGATCGTCGAGCTTTGCTCAAGGACCTGGTGGTCAGCAACGATCGCGCGATGCATCTGATCGAGCAACTGCTCAGACTTGCGCGCGTGAGCCACCAGCCGCTTCGGTTTGACCGGCTACCACTGCGTGAAGTCGCGGCTTCTGCGTTGGCGGATTTCGGGGTCGTACTGAACAGCCGCGGCTTTGAGGTCGAGCTTGCGGGCGCGCGGGATGCCGACGTTCTAACCGACCCCGCCCTTCTACGCGTCATGATCGACAATCTCCTCGACAATGCGATCAAATATTCCCCTGACGGGGGTAAGATCGAGGTACGCATCGAGCCCAGTGCCCGGGGTTGGCGGCTCTCCATCATGGATAGCGGCCCAGGCATCGCTCCGGATCAACACGATGCGGCCTTCCAGCGCTTCAATCGTCTCGACGCTGACATACGCGGCGGGGCKGGATTGGGACTGCCGATCGTCGCCGATATCAGCAACCGGCTTGAGATAGGAATCACGCTCGGAACTCCCGCCTGGGGCCGCGGCCTGAAGGTTGATTTGGATATACCTCCAGCCTGAAACTGCGAATTCAGTTTCACTTAATTTTCATCTCATGTTGCCTTCAGGTCGCCGCGCTAAATGCTTCGACACAGTGCAGAAGGAGCATGCGATGCAGGTGTTTTGCGATTTCGACGGGACCATATCGAAGGAGGACGTGACCGATCTCGTCCTCGATCGGTTTGCGGCTCCAGAGTGGCGCGAGATAGAGGACCAATGGACAGGCGGCAAGATCACATCCGCTCAGTGCATGCAGCGCCAAGTCCGATTGATTCAGGCGAAGCGCGAAGAGCTGGACGCATTCCTCGACACGATCGAGATTGATAGCGCATTCGCAGCCTTCAAAGCTTTTTGCGAGGCCATGGGGCTTCGCCTCACCATCGTCAGCGATGGTGTCGATCACTTCATCAAACGCGTTCTTGCCAAGCATGGTTTGGCCGACATCCCCGTCGTCGCAAACAGGCTGGTCATCAGCCCTGGCGCTAGCGGGCCAGGCTTCGATCTCGTCTTTCCCCTCAAGAGCGGTACCTGCAGCGCTGGCTCCGGTGTCTGCAAATGCGGTGTGGTGAGGCCGTGCGGCGACCACATTTATGTCGGGGACGGCCGCAGCGACTTCTGCGTGTCACACGACGTTACGCTGCTCTTCGCCAAGTCGAAACTTGCCGACTATTGCGACGCACACCGCGTCCCTTTCATTCCCTATGACACCTTCGCCGACATCCAGGCGTCCGTCACAGACATCCTTGCCAACCCTTCGTGGCAGACGTTCGCGCTGCCCGTAGCCAAATCAGCATAAAAAGAGGACCTCATGCGTTCCAATCTGAAAATTGCCGACACGACGAATCCCGTCATTTCCGAAGGCGAGTTGCGCCTGTTGGAGGAGGCTTACTGCTCGCACGGCGACACCGTCCACTATACCGAGCATCCGAAATTCTTCGAATCGTGCGAGGGCTCCTTCGTGTACGATGCAGCCGAGACCCCGTTCCTCGATCTGCAGATGTGGTATTCGGCCGTTAATTTCGGTTATCGCAACGAGCGTCTGAACGACGTGGCCCATCGCCAGCTGGACCGCTTGCCGCAGGTCGCCTCGCAATATCTTCATCGCGAAAAGGTGGAACTCGCGGCTATGATCGCCAAGGATGCCGAAAGGAAATTCGGCTCCAAGGGCAGGGTTCACTTCAATGTCGGCGGTTCTCAGGCGGTCGAGGATTCGCTGAAACTTGTCCGCAACTATACCGGCGGTAAGAGCTTGATGTTTGCGTTTGAGGGTGGTTACCACGGGCGCACGCTTGGCGCGACCGCGATCACATCGAGCTATCGTTACCGGCGGCGCTACGGCCATTTTGGCGAGCGTGCCCAGTTCATCGAGTTTCCCTATCATTTTCGCGGCCCGAAGGGCATGTCGAAAGAGGAATATGGCCACCATTGCGTGCAGAAATTCGCCCGGCTCTTCGAGAGCGAATACAATGGCGTATGGGATCCGAAGGCCGGAAAATCCGAGTTCGCCGCCTTCTATATAGAGCCCATCCAGGGCACGGGCGGTTATGTAATCCCACCGATGAACTTCTTCGCGGAATTGAAGAAGGTGCTAGACGAACACGGAATCCTGCTTGTTGTCGACGAGATCCAGATGGGGGTCTACCGGACTGGCAAGCTCTGGTCGATCGAGCATTTCGGTGTGTCTCCCGACGTGTTGGTCTTCGGCAAGGCAATCACCAACGGCCTCAATCCGCTCTCCGGCATCTGGGCCAAGGAAGAAATGATCAACCCGACGATCTTCCCGCCCGGCTCCACCCATTCGACCTTTGCAAGCAATCCGATGGGTACCGCCGTTGCGCTTGAGGCCCTAAAGATGGCTGAGGAAGGGGATTTTGGCACGAGTGTCATGAAAAAGGGCGCACATTTCCTGGAGGGCCTTAAGGACCTGCAGTCGCAGCACGCCATCATCGGCGATGTCGATGGTCTCGGCCTTGCGCTGCGCATGGAGATCTGCAAACCGGACGGATACACCCCGGACAAGGCGACACTCGACTGGATGTCCGACGAAGGCATGAAGGGCGATCTAATCTTCGACGGCAGAAAATATGGGCTGGTGCTCGATGTCGGCGGCTACCACAAGAATGTCATCACGCTCGCCCCGAACCTGATGATCAGTCATGAGGAGATCGAGCTTGCGATCTCACTCCTCGGTCAGTTGCTAACCCGAGCGGAACGGAGATAGTTCCGTGCAACTCCTTCTCCTTCACCTTGACGATGCGTTGGAGTTGCAGCCGGACTTCGTGAACTCCTGCGTGATGGCGGGCGCGCACGAGCTCATCGACAACGAAGGTGGCCGCGCAATTAGGCTTTGGGGACGACGCAAGGCGCTCGACGCGGTCTGGCGAAACCTGGCAAAGGCGGAGCCGCGCTCCGGTGATGGATCGCGGCTCTGTTTCATGGGGTCGGGCGATTTCCATCATGTGACTGCGCTGCTGTTGTCCCTCGCCCTAGAACGCAACCGCCATCCGGTCACCGTCATCCACATCGACAACCATCCCGACTGGGTGCACTTCGACAACGGGATCCATTGCGGCTCCTGGGTCAACGAGGCACTCGAACAGCCTCTGGTCACGAAGGTGATAACGCTGGGCGTTTGCAGCCATGACCTCAGGTCGCCGGAGCGCAAGGGAGCAAACCTCGTGCCTTTATCCGACGGCCGCCTCGAGCTTTATCCCTATCAGCACCCGCCGAGCAAAGTGAAATCGGCCTACGGCTCTGGACCGAGCTTCAGCCAGGTGAACGGCATGTTGCATTGGCAAACGATATCGGAACTCGGTGAGTGCAATTTTCTCGACCGCTTGCTCGGGCGCATCCGGACCGAGGCGGTCTATGTCACCATCGACAAGGACGCGCTGTGCGACGCTGACGCCGTGACCAACTGGGATCAGGGCAGCATGCGACTGCCGTACCTACTTTGGCTCCTGAGCAAAATCGGCGAACGGCACCGCCTCATCGGCGCCGATGTCACCGGAGATTATTCGACGCCGCGCTACGGCGGCGATCTCTGCATGCAGGCGATGAAGAAAGCCGAGGTACTGATCGATCAGCCGCTCAGGCGCCGCGACCTCAAGGCGACCCGAAACATCAACAGTGCTGCAAATCACGCGTTGCTTGAGGTGCTGTCGGAGATGATGCCATGACGGGACTAAACGGATGGACGCTGGCCGTCATCCTTTTGTGTATTCTGGCAGAGACCGGGAGAGAGCTGTGCTTCAAGCACGGCGCGACGAGCGTGCTCTTCAAGACCCTGCAGCGACCGGTGATTTGGCTCGGCATTGCGTTCTGGGCTTTCGAACTGGTTATGTGGACGCGGGTGCTGGAGCACGTAGCGCTATCGGTTGCGTTTCCGCTTATGGCACTGAGCTATGCGTCCATCGCGTGCGCAGGTGCCGCCCTCTTCAAGGAAACTATCAATCCTCGCCACGCGCTCGGCATTCTTCTGGTGACGCTTGGTGTGGTCTGCGTTGGAGCGACAGGGCTATGAAAATCTTTGCGCATACGAAATGGGATATCGTGCCGGTCCTCGCCGCCACCGCACATCTGGCTTTCAACATCTATCTGATCGCAGGCTTTCAAAGCCGCCCGCTTTGGCTGTCCGCTATGCTCGGAGCGGTCTATGCCGTTTCGATATCGTGGAACATCAACAGCATATCCCACAACTTCATCCATACCCCGTATTTCAAGTCGAAGCGGATGAATTACGCATTCAGCCTGCTTGAGTCGGTGACGATCGGCTTCTCACAGGTCTATTATCACTGGATTCACATGCGTCATCATTCGGGCAATAGTGACCGCCCCAACGCGAGTGGCGACACGGTCGACCTTCTGTCGATTTACAGACACGGAAAGAACGGCGAGGCGGAGAATGTGTTTTCCTATACGTTCCTGAGCTTCTTCCGCGACGATATCGGCGATATCCACCAGGCGATTGCAAGCAAGAGGCCATTTGATGCCAAATGGGGGCGTATCGAGCTGATTTCTTTCGTGACCTTTGTGTTGTTGGCCCTTGTCTGGGACTGGAAGGCGGCGTTTTTCTTCCTGCCTTTCTACTATCTCGGCAACTGCCTCTCGTCTCTGAACGGTTACTATGAGCATTTGCACGGCGACCCCGATTTACCAATCGCATGGGGGGTCAGCAGCCACAACAGCCTCTACAACTCGCTGTGGTTCGCCAACGGCTATCATGCCGAACATCACTACCGGCCGAAGACGCACTGGACAAAGCTCAAGAATTTCCACGAGCAGATCAGGCAGGAGCAGGAGGACGCCGGCACCCATGTGATCAGCACGTGCCACGCCCTGGGCTTCATGGCAAAGGAAAATCGGCAGCAGGGAGAGATTCCGCATGCCGGCTAACGGGCTTTCTTTCTTCCTGGAGGGAACGAACGGGATGGGTGTCGTGCTCGTCCATGGATTAACAGGCGCTCCGAGCGAGATGCGGCTGGTGGCAAGACAATTCCATCGCCGTGGCTTCAGCGTGTTTGCACCGCTCCTTGCCGGACACGGTGAGGACGATGCGATGTTGCGCCGCTCGCGGTGGGAGGATTGGCTCGACAGCGTCGAGGCGGCAAGCGACTGGCTTTCGGAGCGCGCCGACGCCGTCTTTGCCGCCGGTATTTGTGTCGGCGGCAAGCTGGCGATGATGGCGGCAGACCGCAAGCCGCTGATCCGTGCGGTGGCCGTCTATTCGCCATGCTTCCACTATGATGGTTGGGATGTCCCGCGCTATTACTCGCTGTTCTCTCCGCATATTCGCTGGATCTCGCTCATTCCATTCATTGATCGTCTGAGTTTTCGCGAGACGGCCTCGCTCGGCATCAAGGACGAACGCATGCGCCGGTTGGTGGCCGGCATGATCGGGGAGGGCATGCTCGAGACCTTTCCGGGACGCGGCCTGATTGAGATGCACGAACTTGGTAGAAGGCTGAAAGCGCGCCTTCCGGAAATGCGGACTCCCACTTTGATTATGCATTCGCGCGAGGATGATCTCAGCGGCCCGGCGCATGCTCAGTATATTGCGGCTCATATTGGCGGGCGCAGCGAGCTCCGCTGGCTCGATGACAGCTATCACATGATCCACGTCGACCGGCAGCACCGGCAAGTTGCGGACAAGACAGCAGAATTCTTCGAGGCGGAATATGCAGCAGCAAGCGCTTGAAGTGCAGCCCCCCCAGGAGCTCGCGCCCGAGGCGGCAATTGTCCCGAGCATTCGCATGCTTGGCCGTGACGCCTGGAATGCATGCTTTCCCGAGGAGATAGAGACCTATGATTATCTGCTGGCCGTCGAGGAGGCCGGTATCCATGGGTTCGACTGGCGTTATGCAATCGTGCGCGAAGGCGCCGAGATTGTCGCCGCAATGCCGGCCTTCATCTGCCGTTATGCTTTGGAAACAACTTTGAAGGCCGGCCGCATCCGACGTGCCGTCGAAAGGACCCGCCGGCTTTTCGACGGATTTCTGACCGTCCGTCTCGCAAGCCTTGGCTCACCCTGCACTGAGACCGGCTCCGTCGGCTTTCTCCCGCAAATTGCGGAGGCCCGCCGCCCAGCGCTCTTTGCCCAGCTTCTGGACGTGTTCGAGGCGCATGCGCGCGCGGAAGGATGCTCGATCATGGCACTGAAGGACATCCCTGTGCTCGCCCCTTCAGGGATACAATTAATCCTGTCGTCCAAGGGTTACGCTGAGATCGAAAGCCTGCCGACCGCATCTCTCGACATCGGTTTCCGCACCATCGACGAGTATTTTGCGACCCTATCTTCGGGAACACGCAAGGATATGCGCCGGAAGTTGCGCGCCCAGGAAAAGGTGCGAGTGGAAAATCGTACCGAGTTCGGCGAGTTCGTGCCGCGCCTCCTGCAGCTCTATCTCGAGACCCGCTCGCGCAGTGAATGGCAGTTCGAAGAGCTTACGCCCGCCTATTTTGAGGGCATTCTCAAGGGCATGCCAGGGCACGCCTTCTGTACGATGTACTTCGTCGGCGACGAATTGCTGGCGGCCAATTTGCTGGTTCACGACGAGCATAGATTGATCGACAAATTCTTCTGCATGGACGCCGAAAAGGGCAGACCCTATAATCTCTATTTTCTCAGCTGGTTCAACAACCTCGAATATTGCCTGCGCCACGGCATCGCCCGCTATCAGAGCGGGCAGGCCTATTATTACAACAAGGTTCGCCTCGGCAGTCATCTGACTGCGAATGCGATGTATTTCCGCCATCGCAATCCGTTCTTCCAATTTGTCCTTAAAATGATATCGCCGCTGCTTGCTGCCGACGATGCGGCTGAGGGGGAGACATGAGAGCGATGCGGCCGATCTGGTTGGCGGTGCCGCTGCTTAACACGGCACAGCAGATACTCCTCAAGCGCGGTGCGGACGATGCCACCAATGCTGGCGGGGATTGGCTGATCCAGATCCTGTCCTCGCATTGGTTTGTAGCGGCGATCAGCGCGGAGATAGTCTGCTTTGCGATTTGGATGAGTGTGCTCTCCGAACTTGATCTCAGCCAAGCCTACCCACTCTCGGCTATCAGCTATGTCTTTATCATGGCTGCCGCATGGTTTTCCTTCGGCGAACCCTTGCCCATGCTTCAACTTGCCGGGAGTTTGCTGATCCTGATCGGGATCTGGTGCATCGCCACTGCCTCGAAGCATGCTACCTGAACGTCACCTTCGCGATTGATGAGTTTCGGTGGGCAGGAGGCAGATTAGTCTGCGTTGCCGGTACGGAGCGATACTGTGGGCGAGTAGCGGCGGGTGCTCGAAATCGTCACCGTTGCATGCAGATCGAACTCAGGTGCGCAACTTCCTTCGTGTGCGGAAAACTGGCGATTAGAAGCTGATATTAAACGATCTGCTGACAGAAATACCTATTACATTCTGATTTCTGCTCCCGAGAGCAGTGATCGGACTGTCGCCCGCATCGTTGACGAGGCGATCGAAGCGGTCGTAGACCTGAAATGTCCAGTCAGGCGTTAGGGAATAAGCAGCGGATACAAGGAACCCGATAGACGTTAGGCCACCGGATGCGTTGAAGGGGGCTATTGTGCCGCTGGTTGCGGACTCCCGAGCCGAAACTGAAAAATACTTGCCCATATAGCTGTCGCTGCCGAAGGACGCCCGCGGCCCTACCGTCCAGACCCAACGGTCGCCCACAGCCTGGAACCAGTCGGCACCCAGATCGGCGACGAGGCCGCTTCCGTTCGAGACTGCCTGGCGAATTTCGGCCCGAACCCTCATCTGGTTCGGAACGAACCAGTACTGCGCAAAAAGCCCGAGATCGACACCCCATTTGATCGATTCGAGGCCGCTAAGGCGGCTGTCGTCGGCCATCGACCGGCCGTCACGAAATCCAACGACCGGGCCAAGTTCCAGTCCACCGTAACTGAGCAATGCATAGTCCAGATTGTCGTCAGGGGCACCGTTCTCATCGGGTTCGCCGAAACGCCTGAAATCAAAGGACGGTATCGCGGAAAACCCACTACTTCCCGAACCGGGAAAGCGAGGCCCCCACTCGATGTTGGCTCCAAGCGTGACAATCCAATTGCTATCCTTCTCGGCGCCGTCTGTTTTCCCATCGGCGGCATCAGCCTGATGGGATGACAATGCCATTGACACTGCGATCATCGTCGCAGTCCGTGCAGACCAAACGTTTCCAAACCAAAGCTGAGAGAACAAGGGCAGACCAACTCGCGCCAAATCTGGAGCACTTTAGCCGGGAGCGACTTCAAGCTCAATCGCCATTGTAGGCTGGACGGTAGTTTGCGACGGCGCTCCCTTTGCAATGGCATTCGTTACTTTCGATAGGAGGCTCCAGACTTCATTCTCGCCTCATCTTGGCCTGCTAACTCATCAGGGCTGCGCGCCGCGATCTATCGTCGTGGCAGCATCAGTCATCGAGTTAAAAGACGAATACCGTACGGGGCGATCAATGGCAGATGCAATACCTCTCGGGCTGAGCGCGTCCCGTAGCAATTTAGTCGGCCGGTTTATCGTTGGATTCCTTTTTCTGGTAACGATGTCAGCGACTCTCGTTGAGAGCTACGCCTACAGATATTCGGGGTCTGCCCTTGCACTGATAGGCTTCATCCATTGGCTCAGGGCGCGACCAAGACCAGCGGTGGATTGGCAGAGTTGGCTTTGCCTGGGTTGGGGTTGCTACGTGATCATACGGTTTACCGGTCAGTATGCATTGGAACTCAACCATCCGATCGGCGATCGGGAGCTTCTCTTCAGCATGACACTGGCGTTTCCACTTATTGCCTCGGCATTGTTCCAAGCGTGGGACGATATCGAGCGCATAATCGCGAGCTACTTTGCGATTGCTTTGATCACGTTAATTGCGACCGCGCACTTCTCAGCGATCTTCGCAGGCGAAACCGTTCGTCCGCTTATCCAGCACAATCAGATTCACGGCGCGGTCAGCTGCGGCATCATAATGATTGCGGCTATATTCTGGGCAATCCACTACGCCACAACGAACTGTAAGAGCAGATTCCTAGCCGTATTCTCGTTTGTGGCCGCGCCTCTCATTGTGACGTTGTGTCTTGTGGCAATTTATGGCGCTAAGTCAAAGGGTGTATGGCTGGCACTCGCGCTGACTTTGCCGGTGATCGGAGCGGCAACGCTTAGGCACTTAATGCGGCGGAAAGCGATAGGCGCTGTCATTGTTTGTCTCCTCCTCCTTTTCTGTGCCCTGTATTCGGTTCGCGACAACATTTCGCGAACTGCTGGACCGACGCTTTTTTCGACCGTCTCGCTACTCGAGGCCATCAGCAATCGACAACCTCTCTGGCAGGCAGTCTCAGGAACGATCGGTGACAATGGCACGCCTCAGTCTATGAACGAGCGACTGCAACTTTGGCATGACGCAGCTGACATGATAGCTGCTGCGCCACTCATTGGTTGGGGGAATGATTGGCCACGACCGTGGAAGCAATCGACATACTCGCCGAAGTACATGCTGATGCACAACGGGTATCTCGAAATTCTCGTTCGCCATGGTACACTAGGGGCGATGCTTCTAGCGCTTATGTTGGTTTCGTTTGTGATCGCGGTATGTAAGGCATCATCTGAGTGTCTCGTTCCGCGAGCCGGCACGAATTGCTATGTCATCATATTATTTTACTTCTCACTGACCCTTCTTAGCAATTCAAACAATATTCTTGCGATCGGCGAAAGCCTGGCGACGTTGAGTGCTGTCTTTGCGTTGACCTGCAATCGGAAGACAACTCGACCGAAGCCCGCTTTTGTCTTAGCTGTCGGAGCCACCGATTCCCTTTCACCGTACTGATCCAAAGCTTCTCTTGGTGCACCGCTTCTGAGGACATCAGCAAGCGCCAATGACACCCCATCTAGCGTCATCAAAAGCATAGTGACAGCACTGTTTGTCGAGACGGGACGGTCGCGCTCGAAAGGGTATGAAAAGCGAGCGGAGGCTGGATTGATCGATTGATTAGCAGACGCTCCGAACCTGTTCTCAGGTTATTCTACGTAGGCATCCCGACGGGATTGGTTCTACTCGCCCGCGACAGCCCTCATCGGTTCGTTCGCCTGTCGTGCTGATGAAAGGATGCCATGAAATCCGGGATTATTGTCGGTTCAGTGATTTTTGTAGCCTTTGTATCGGCGCCGCTTTGTGCGGAGGACATAGTGGCGGTGCGACCGGCGGATATGAAGGCAATCACCGCCGTCACCAAATCCATCGCGGGAATGTTCAAGGTGCCTTCAACGTACTCTTCGCCGGAGTTCAAGCGGGCAGCCGAGCTTATTCGGGACAAGGCGGGCCAGACGCTGATCGACCATTTCGCGGTGGAAGCTGCATCCACGGCTTCGAAGGCGAAGCCCAATATCATCGAGGAACGCGAGCGTTTCGACCGTCTGGCGAATGACCTCAAGTCCTACGCGGCGGCGCTCGCTGTCGCCGCCGAGAAGAATCCGACGGCGATGACCGACAGCATGCGAATGAAACCCGGCGAGCCGACGGGCGGCGGGCCGCTCGGAACGCATGTCAAGAACGAGCCGCAGTTGTCCTCCATACCGGCCGAGCATGCCTTTCACCTTATGCTGCAAACCTGTACGACCTGCCATTCTCGATTCCGGATGGAATGAGAATGGCGGGGCGGGAAACAGCCGTCCTCAGAACCCAGGCGATGCCGGTTCATATGTCTCCCCGAACGGCCTGTTCAGCAGCTTAACCGCTTCTGGAGCGGTGAATATTCTGTTCCTGGCATAGCCAGTCTTCTCGACAAGTATACCGGTCTGAATAAGCCGTTCGACGGCTCCCGATGCCGCCGGAAAAGACACGCCCAACAGCTGTTCGAGCCTCCGTATCGTAAGCACGGGATACTCATGGAGAAGATTGAGGGTTGCCAATGCTGCCGAGCCAGCTCGGAAGCTGAACCTGGTCAGCCATTGGTCTCTGAGCGACTTTAGATCGCCTCTTAGGCGCTTGAACTCGTGAACGGTTTCGGTGACTGCGTCGGCAAGTAGGATCGTCAGGGGTGAATAGTCGCCAAGTGCCTGCGCCGCTTTCAGGGCGTCGTAGTATCGTTGCTTGCTTGCTTCGATGAACGGTGAAAGGTAGACCGGTTCATGGCCTTCGGCCGCCATCATGACGGCAAGCAGCAGTCTTCCCACACGCCCGTTACCATCTCGGAACGGATGGACGCCTTCAAAATGCGCATGGGCAATCGCCATGCGCGTAATGAAGTCTTGCGTCATCGCCTGCATGCCGTCAGCCTGCAGATAGGCAACATGTACCTGCATGCAGCTCTGGACGTATTGTGGCGCAGGCGGATTGTAGGTCGATTGAGCGATGTTCCCGTGTCCGATCCATACAACGCGTTTTCGGAACTCGCCCGGCACGTCCGGATACGCTTTGTCGGACTGCAAGGTGGCCGCATGAAGCTGAGAGATGAGGTCAAGAGTGAAGATTTCGCGCCCTTTCTTCCGGGCTAGTGGCAAAATTCTCTCAAGTGCGATTGCGTAGTCGCGGACCTGAGAGGCCGCATCAGTGGCATCGGCATCATCTTCTTCAACTTCGAGCAGTTCGTCCAAGGTACTGTTCGTGCCTTCGATAGAGGAACTGCTCAACGCTTCCATTCTCATCGGAATTCGGGAAAGGATGTATTGGTCTGGCAGCTCCCTCGCGAGTACCGATGCCTCCTTCAACGCCCCGTGGGCGTTCGCAAGCGGGACTGCGACCTTCTCAAGGGGGACGCTATCTTCAGGCGGCCTGGGGGGTAGAACGCCGTAATGTGCCTCGAACGGCGGATCAAAGCGGTGAAGCGACTGCCGGACAGATTCCGATAAATCATTCCTGTTCATCGCCTGGGCCCAACCTTTCATAAAACTCCCCAACACCGCGCCAAATTAAAGCTTACGGCTATAACCTTTAATAAGATAGCTACATGACGCGTCTTGTTAAAGGCTTTTAGGAGTTTGAGAGGTTGGATTGCGTACGACAACTAGCGCGATGTTTGCTCGGTTCTAAGGCCATTTACACCGAAGCGGGCGCTAATCGCGGGAAGTTCGCAGTCCGCATCCGCATTGGCGAATTCCTCGATGATCGGGCAAACTGGTCTGTCATCTMAGTGATTTGCAAGAAGTTTAAGCGTTTCGGTCATCGCTTGGATCGCGGCAGCCTTCCGCCCCAACGTGGAGATGGCCAGTATCACCGGGACGCTCGCCTGGAAAATCGACAAACCGTCCGTACATGCTCATGGGGTCGCGGCAGCGCGTGATTTTTCGGCGGTAGTCGTGCATCTCCTTGCGCTTGAGGTCGGCGCTGGTTCGTTGGAGCTCACGATCACCATCCATCAACGGAGATTGGAACGGCACGTTGATCCACGCATTGGCGCGAATATCCTATCAATCGGTGTTGAATAGGGGGCGCTCTTCCCTCCGTACGATATATTCACTCGTGGGGTCGACCCCGCCTGGAAGCCGGCTCGCAAGAGCGTCTATTCCGTTCTGATCCAGCATCGCTTCGTCCCAACGATCTTCGGGTGCGGACAATAGGAACCATGGCGTTGGATGCGCTGGGCCAGGTCGAAACCATTCCAGTCGATTTAGACAAGAGTTGCCAGCAATTCTAAATATGCTGGCTGCACCGTGGTGTCAGGGGCGCGACGTCGGTTGCCTCCGAAGTCATGCATCCTTGGGTCCTGAATCACAGACGCGCCTTGCCTCGGTATAACATTTTGGCCGTTCACCATTTTCGAGAACGGTGTGGGAGCTTGAGTGAGAGGCCGTTTCATGTCCCTAGTGCTGTTCGATGGTAACGCCCTGCTTTTGCGACTTGGGCTTCTTGCTCCACTACTTGGTTTATCCGCCTGCATCGCGCCGTCCGCCCGGGTTGCGATGACCGCGACCCAGCAAGAGACGGCGTATGCCGGTACCCCAAAGCTGGCTCGCTTCTGGGGCGACCAAGTGACACCGGAACTGCGGAGTGTCGTCGCCTTTCAGTTTCATCAGATTAGAGAGGCGGCGGCGAAAGACATAAGACCCGACTCCCTCAAGAAAGCCGACTATCTCGCTATTTCCGGCGGCGGCGGGAGCGGCGCTTTCGGGGCGGGTTATCTTAAGGGCTGGAGCGAGCGCGGCGATCGTCCTCAGTTTGAAGTCGTGACCGGCGTCAGCACGGGAGCCTTGGCGGCGCCGTTTGCATTTCTCGGTCAGAAGTATGATCAGCAACTTGAGGACATTTATACAAAGTATGGCGACAAGGACATCATGCGTAGCCGGGGCATCGCGGGTGTTCTAGGAGATTCTTTCTACGACAATTCGCCGCTCAAAGCGCTAATAACTAAATACGTCACTGACGAAACGCTGGCTGCCATCGCCAGGGAGTATCAAATCGGACGACGTCTGCTTGTTCAGACGACAAACATCGATGCCCAGCGACCGGCAATATGGGACGTCTCGGCCATCAGTGCGAGTCAACGTCCGGACCGTCGGGAGCTAGTTATCAATATCCTGCTCGCGTCGGCTTCAATCCCAGCGATGTTTCCGCCGGTACGGCTTCCTGTCCAAGCCAGTGACGGAAAGATCTATCAAGAATTGCATGTCGATGGCGGCGTGGCGGCACAAGCGTTCTTCGCACCACCGGAAATAGGCCTCGACGCGTTTGAACGAAAGGAATTTTCGCATACGCGGGCGAGAAGCCTTTATGTCATTCGCAATGGCCAGCTCCACACTACCTACGAACCTGCCGGGACCACGGTGATACCCCTTGCCCAAAGGGCAATTGACACAATGATCAAATATCAAGGCGTGGCGGACCTCAACCGATTGGAGGCGCTAACGAAGAAAGGCCACGCGCGGCTATTCTACACTTCGATCCCGAAAGACTTCGCTGACAAGAAGGAAACTCAATTCGATCCCGAATACATGCGGAGCTTGTTCAAAACTGGCTTCAGGGCGGGTGTCGCTGGACAGTGGCTTCAGGAAACACCTGACACGCCGGTCCTTGCTGTGAACTGAATCATTCGAACGCACAACACCACCGAATTCCTAACGCTTACCGGATGAAAGTGAGATTGGTACAATGGAACGTAGCAGCTTGATGGGTTTGATCGCTCCCGTGTTGGAGCCCTTGGCATCCCTCCTGGAGATTTTCGGTGTCGTGGTCATTGTGATAGGCGTCATATTGGCGACCATCCGCTACATTCGGGACGCTACGTTGCGCCGTCGCGAAGTTGCCTACGCACGGTATCGCGCCAATCTCGGTCGCGGAATCCTTTTGGGTCTCGAGATACTGATTGGAGCGGACATTATCGCCACGATCATTTCTCCGTTGACATGGGAGAGTGTCGGTTTGCTGGGGCTCATAGTTTTAATTCGTACATTCCTGAGTTTCTCGCTTGAAGCCGAAATCGATGGAGAGTGGCCCTGGAGAAAACAAGAGCGGCGCAAGCAGGCAGAATAGAATGGCGCGATAAGTCAGAGGCGGCGTCAACGTTACCTATTCCCATCGTTGACACTGACCCAATCGACCGCTTTCCCGCGATACTGTGAAGGCACGCTTGCGTTTGACTTGATCAGGAGGCCCGCCGGCAAGTGGATCGCACCCCGCTCAGCCAGGCTTTCCAGCCGTGCGGCGATGTAATACGGTTTCGTAAGATATTTACTCTCCCAACGGAACGGCGCCACAGGGTATGCCAAGCAACGCCGGAGCAGCATGCGACTGAATGGATGCTAACCGCGGCCGCCGTCCCCGTGGTCTGCATAGCTGGATTCTCCTGGCCCGGATAGCTCATGGGGGCATCCCAACATAGTAGTAGCTGACATTCGTACGCTCGGCATCGACATGACGGGCAACCTCTCGGCGCCGTTTAGCGTTGCATCTGGAAATCCGTATCAGACCTTCCGCATCGCCTGCGCGCCTCAGCCGGTTAGTAAAAAAAAGCAGGCCATTCAGGTAGGCGTCAGCTTTCAGTGGCCTTTTCGTGGTATATAAGTCGGACGTGTCAATAATAACGTTGACAGGGCCTTCTTTTTTATGGCTTGGGGGAATTCATGGCCGACAGCCCGACACGATTGGTCCTGCGCAAGGATCAAAAAGACGAAGTGTTTGCGAACAGCCAGGGTCCGGTTGGTGACTTCGCGTTCAATGCAACCGTTGCAAACGCTTTCGACGATATGGTCAGCCGGTCGGTGCCGTACTACGAAGAGATGCAGCGAATGGTCTGCGAATTGGCGCAAGACTTCGCGCAGCGGAACACCAACCTGTACGACATTGGCTGCTCTACTGCCACGACGCTGCTCACGCTCGACAATATGATAGCGTCGGACGTGCAGTTCATCGGCATCGACAATGCGCCTGACATGCTGGACAAGGCAGCGCAGAAGATCAAAGAATCTGGAACCAACCGCTCGATCGACCTTCAGGTTGTCGACCTGCATCGAGGGCTGGCGATCGAGAATGCAAGCGTGGTGACGATGTTGCTGACGCTACAGTTCGTTCGTCCGCTTTTTCGCGAACGCATCATGAAGGCGATCTATTCAGGACTGAACGATCATGGCTGCCTTTTGATGATCGAGAAGCTGACCAGCGAGGACACGACCTTCAACCGCCTCTTCATCGAGCACTATTACGATTTCAAGCGCCGCAACGGCTATTCTGAAATCGAGATATCCAAGAAACGCGAGGCGCTCGAAAACGTGCTGATCCCCTACCGGCTGGACGAGAACGTTCAGCTCTTGAAGGAGACCGGCTTCCGTAGCGTCGAGGTGTTTTTCCGCTGGTACAATTTCTGCGGCATCATTGCCGTTAAGTAAGCCGAGGGGCACATGAAGTCGACAATGATAAAGATCGGAAACTTCTTCTTCCGTTTCCGCAACCAGGTATTCCCGCTGCTGATCGTGCTACTATTCCTGCTCGCTCCTCCTCCACTGGAGGTCATGGGAAGTGCTACGACCGAGCGTGCCAAGGACCTTCTGGCGTTGCTTGTCATCATGTGCGGCCTGGCGTTGCGGGCAACCGTTATCGGCTTTGCCTATATCAAGCGCGGCGGTCTCAACAAGCGGGTGTATGCCAAGGATCTCGTGACCGAGGGGATGTTCGGCGTGTGCCGCAATCCCCTCTATGTCGGCAACATGCTCGTCTACATCGGGATATTCCTCCTCCACGGCGATCCGCTGGTCGCCGTGGCCGGCATCGCGCTCTTCGCCTTCATTTATCAGTGCATCGTCTACGCCGAGGAAGCATTTCTGGAGGCGAAGTTCGCCGACGCCTACAGGGCATACTGCCGCGACGTTCCGCGCTGGGGGCTGCGCCTTAGCCGATTTGCTGAGTCGACCCAGGGGATGACGTTCAACATCAGGCGTGTGATCGGAAAGGATTATTCGACCGTCGCGTCAACCTGCATCGCTGTCCTTGTGACCGAGATCTATCGGTTCGCCCCGATGGCTGATCAGATCGAGTATGTCCACTACCTGATTGTCCTGGGGCTGTTGATGGCATGTGTCGGAATTGCCACCGCCGTTGTCAGCCACCTCAAGAAACGTGGTGCCTTTCATGAACGCAGCGCTCTTCACTGATTGCAAAGAGTGGGCCTATAGGCGCTGCTTTTAAGACGACTTGTCACTCTTCCGGCGAACGGTAGCGCGCCAGACGGCCGCTTTCTCCAAGTCCGTTGGGTGAGATTTTTGATTTCGTGCTCTCAACCCCGGGAAATCCTAGCGAGGTCACGAAGCGGGAGTTAGACATCATCTGGACGGACCACGTAGTGAGACGAACAACTCTTTTAGCCCGGCCGAGAATTGGTAGCGTTACGCTATCTGTTCTCGTTTCTCTTTATCTTGTCATATTCGCCAACGCGACATTTTGGGCAAAGGCGGCGGCTCACCTAGCGCCCCATCCCAGCGCTATAGTGGCGCTCTATATCGCGATCACGATGTTATTCATCGCCGTAGCCACGAGTTTTTCAGCGAAGTACATCATCAAGCCATTTCTGATTTTCCTCGTGATGGCCGCATCGTTGGCTGCGTGGTTCACGGACACCTTCGGCGTCATCGTTGACAGCGATATGATCAGAAATGCGATGGAGACCACGCCTGCCGAGGCGCAGCATCTGATAACGGCCGGCTTTGTCGTTCACTTGCTACTGTTTGGCCTTGTCCCCGTCTTGCTGATCGCGTGGGTAAGGGTGGTCCACCGTACGTTCCTTCGAAAGCTACTCTGGAACAGCGTTACGGTATTCGCGTGCCTGGCGGTCTTCTCCCTTTCAGCGGTTGTTTTTTCGAAGGAGTATACGACGGCGATCAGGCAACACCGGGATATTGTTAAAAGCTTGAATCCGGTCACTCCAATCGTCAGCACTGCCAAATATTTCCTGCAAGCCGGCGCCGAGGCAAAGCTGGTCGTGCAATCCGTCGGTCTCGATGCGAAAATATTGCCTGCCCTGGGCGGCCTCCACAAACCGCGCGTAACAATCATTGTCGCGGGTGAGACCGCGCGAGCGATGAACTTTTCGCTCGGAGGATATCAGCGCGACACGAACCCGGAGCTTGCCAAACAGGACGTCGTATACTTTCCGAATACGACGAGCTGCGGGACAGCGACGGCCGCTTCGATTCCGTGCATGTTTTCCCAATTCACCCGGGCGACCTACACCCACAGCAAGGGCCTCGCGAATGAAGGTCTTTTGGACGTGCTCGCCCATGCCGGTGTCGATGTCGCCTGGTTCGACAACAACACGGGGAGCAAAGGGGCGGCGGCGCGGGTAAAATATGTCGATCTCGCGAAATCCGTAGACCCACGCTATTGCAAAGATGGAGAGTGCCAAGACGGCATATTCCTTGACAAGCTCGATGAATGGTTGGACGGCGTCAAACAGGACAGTGTCTTGGTGCTTCACCAGATGGGCAGTCACGGTCCTGCCTACTACTTGCGTTACCCTGATGCCTTCCGCAAATTTGAGCCCGAGTGCCAGACGGCAGAACTCGGAAATTGCAAAGATGCCGAGATTCTTAACGCTTACGACAATTCCATCCTCTATACAGATCATTTCCTCTCAGTGGTCATCGACAAACTCAAGCGCCGAAGCGGGAAGTTCGCTGCCGGATTGATCTATATGTCTGACCACGGAGAATCGCTCGGTGAGAATGGCCTATATCTCCACGGGGCACCCTATATGCTCGCCCCTGACGAACAGACACATGTTCCATTCCTCGTCTGGCTCGACGCGGATTTTTCAACATCGATGGGACTTCAGAAGGACTGCCTCGCTCAATCTACCGCACGGCCGACTTCGCATGACAATCTCTTTCCAAGCGTCCTAAGCATGATGAACGTCGCGACGTCGGTCTACGATGCAAAACTCGATGTATTCAGCGGATGCATCGCCGGCCGACCGTCCTAGGCTTTGAGAAGTTTGGACGCAGCCAAAACGAAGAAGCCCTTGCCGTGTCGTTTTGCAGTTAACCGTAAGACTCTCACGTCAATATTTTCAATAAGATAGCGGGGCACTTAATTTGATGCGAGCAGTTAACATGAGACTGTTATACGGGTTTTGGCACTTAGTATGAAAATCAGCCGCCGACGAAATCGACGATGTTCTTCAAATACTTCCCGATGACCCACGCGCGAGAATAGAGATTGCTTTGGCAGCATTTTCAACGACACCGAGGCCCGCGCAAGCCAATCGCGGGCGTCTCGGTAAAGGCATTTAATTTGAGATTCTCTTCGTCGCGAATCTCAAGTTATCTGCCAAACTAAATCCAAACAGCCGCATTCTTGCGATTTCGGCCCTGAGCTGAAAGGCCCCACAACCTCCCGCCCATTTGGTAAGACTGCTGAATTGAAAGATTAGCGGAGGGGTCGATGCGAGACTTGTCGCTCATAGGGGCCTCTAGACGAAAACAACTTGTTGCTGATCGCTTAAGTGTCCGCAGATCCTTGGTCGGCTTCACGCTCTGCCGCGGTCATTGCTGGCTCAATCGTCATGGCAGGCGATGCCTATCACCGCCTCCGGCGATAGGCACCTTATCCGTCTTGACGGGCATTAGATTGCCGAACTCCATCGGAAAGGGGAACAAGATCGTTGTGCTCTTCTCGCTGGCGATGACGTTCAAAGTGCTTAAATAACGAAGTTGCATGGCCTCTGGCTGCCTGGCTAGAATTTCGGCTGCTTCGAGCAGCTTCGCTGCGGCCTGCTGCTCGCCCTCGGCGTTGATGATTTTGGCTCGGCGCTCGCGTTCGGCCTCCGCCTGGCGCGCAATTGCGCGGATCATCGATTCGTTGATGTCGACATGTTTGATCTCGACAGTGGCGACTTTGATGCCCCACGCATCCGTTTGAGCGTCTAGGATCTCCTGAATATCCGAGTTGAGCTTGTCACGCTCCGCCAGCATCTCATCGAGGTCGTGCTTGCCAAGGACCGAGCGCAATGTCGTCTGGGCAAGCTGGCTTGTCGCCATCATGAAGTCCTCGACCTGTATCGTCGACTTCTCGGGATCTATGACCCTGAAATAAATCACTGCGCTGACGCGGACCGAGACATTGTCATGCGAAATGACGTCCTGGCTGGGGACATCGAGTACGCGCGTGCGCAAGTCGACCCGTACCATCTGCTGGACGTAGGGGATGAGGAGGAACAAGCCGGGTCCCTTGACGCCGGTAAAGCGGCCGAGTGTAAAAACGACACCGCGTTCATATTCCCGCAGGATCTTGACTGCGGATGCGATGAAAGCGAGCAAAATGACAATGGCCACAAGATAAAAGGCGAGATCTGCAAACATACCCATGACTTTTTCTCCTGCTTTCTCAAATCCGTTAGGTCTCTTTCGAGCTGGGGGCCACTTCGAGCGTCAGCCCATTCCTGCCGGTCACCCTGACGCCCTCGCCAGCAGTAAGCGGCTCAACGGAAACCGCCTTCCAGCGTTCGCCATGTGCTATGACGTAGCCCGTAGCCMCCACCCAGCTCTCAACCTGGCCCGAAATCCCGATCATCTGCTCTGCACCCGTGGCGACTTTGCGCCAGCGCGAACCAAATGCGAGGCGAGCAACGACAAGGCTGAAAGCAAGGCTCGCAAAAGCGATTGCGCCCAGTACAGGACGCGAGACTTCCAGGCCTGGTATATCCGTATCGAACAGAATGGTTGCGCCCAGGATCACGGCTACCCCGCCGCCAATGCCCAGGGCGCCGAAGCTTGGCGAATGCACCTCCGCCACCGTCAATCCCACGCCGAGGAAAATAAGCCCAACGCCGGCAAAAGTGACCGGAAGCAATGCCAGGGCATAGAGACCAAGAAGCAGGCAGATGCCGCCGATCGTGCCGGGAAGCATTGTCCCAGGTGCGAGAAATTCGAAGATCAGGCCATAGATACCGACCATCATCAGGATGATTGCGATGTTCGGATCGGTAATCACGGAAAGCAGCCGCGTACGCCAATCCGGCTCGAATTCCTGGACGACTAAACCGGTGGTAGAGAGCCGGACGTCCGCTTGACCGACCCGCACGATTCGCCCCTGTGCCTGGGCCAAGAGATCGCTGATATCAGCTGCCGCGAAATCGATGACATGTTCGCGCACGGCAGCAGTTGACGAAAGGCTTGCGGCTTCGCGCACGGCCCGCTCTGCCCAATCGGCGTTGCGGTTGCGCAATTCCGCAAGCCCGCGAATGTAAGCCACGGCGTCATTGACAATTTTTGCTTCGCTGGCGTTGCCTGGAGCCTCTGCCGGCTTGCCACCCGGTTCGCTCGGCTTTTTTTCGGGTTCCGTATCGCCGAAAGGCTTTACGCCGATCGCGATCGGTGTCGCAGCGCCTAGATTGGTGCCCGGCGCCATCGCGGCGATGTGGCTTGCGTAGAGAATATAGGTGCCGGCGCTGGCAGCCCGTGCCCCGCTCGGTGCGACGAAGGCCGCGACAGGTACGGGCGAGGCAAGGATCCCACGAATGATTTCCCGCATGGAGGTATCAAGGCCGCCTGGCGTGTCCATCTGCAGGATTATTAAGCCCGCTCCACCTTCGCCAGCACGCTGAAGGCCTCGTACCACGTAGTCCGCTGTCGCGGGTCCGATGGCGCCGTTCACTTTTAAGACGACGGCCGCGCGGTTGGATTCCGACGCCGATAGCGTGACGAAACCCAGAGCGGAGAGGAGCGAAAACAACGAGATCAGGATTGGCGGTAGCCACCGCCAATACCTTAATTCCCGCGCTCCAATCTGCGGAATGTGCATAATATCTAATGTATGTCGGAAATCTCAAAGAGAAAGGAATGCTCAAGAGGATACGGCCCAAAGCCGATCGCCAAGCTCATGGTTTTGCTTGAAGCGTCGGTTTAACCTTCGAGGATGCAACGCTTCAAGACTTCGCTGGGCTCTGGAGCGCAATGCTGAAGATTGCCGTTGCGCCTTCGTCGGACAAAGCCTTAGAAGCCGGAGAAGCCACCCCTGAACTCCGCTGATTGCAGGACAAGGATCCTTAAAATGCAAATATAATCGCTCTATATATTGCTCCCGTTGTGATAGAATTTGTGCCTCGCTCGAGGATGAGATGCCGGGCGACGTTTCGACTTTCCGCAGAGTGGTTTGGGTATCGAGGTAGCGTTTCCGCTGTGCCGGAAAGGGTGAGACCCCCGATGGAGAAGGCCTCGGGATAACATCTCGGAATGGGAGGTGTACAATGCTTCGCAGATTGTTTCTCACCTTGGCCATTGCGACGTCCGCGCTCGCGATCAATGGAGCCGCATGGGCCGACATCACGATCCTCGTACCATCTGGTAGCGAGGGCGACGGCCTTAGGGCCGCGGCCGCCGACTACGGAAAGCTGAAGGGCACGAAGGTCGAGGCCGTCCAGGCGCCCTATGCCAACGTGTTCGAGCAGGGCGCCAATGCCGGCGCGACCAAGTCCGGCGTCTTCGACATTATCCTCATGGACGATCCGTGGATTCCGTTTTTCGCCGAGAACGGACATCTGGAGGATCTGACAGCCTACTTCAAGAAGGCCGGCATGGAGGGACCGGATAGTGATTTCCTTTCGAAGTCGCTGGCAGTCTGCCGCAACCCCTACAATACCGGACCCTATGTGTGCCTGCCTTATGTGGGCAATGCGCAGATGTTCTTCTATGATGCGGCCAAGTACAAGGAAGCTGGCGTAGACGCCCCGAAGACCTGGGATGATGTGCTCAAGGCGAGCAAGATGCTGACCGAAAGCGGAGGCGGCCGTTATTTCGGCTACGTCTTCCGAGGCGGCCAGGGAAATCCGGTGGTTGCCGATTTCATGCCGATCTTCTGGTCCTATGGCGCTGATATGTTCAATGCCGACCGAACCAAGGTAACGATCGACACGCCGGAAGGGGCCGCTGCCATGAAGACATTCATGGCGCTGCGCGATGTCTCGCCGAAGGGCGTGGAGAGCTACAATGCCAATGAGGTTGGTACGGCGCTAGCCGCCGGTACGGCGGCTTCATCGATCAACTGGCCGAACTGGGTTGCGACCTTTGAAGATCCGACCCAATCGAAGATGGTCGGCAAGATCTCCTTCAGTCCCATTCCTGCTGGAACGAAACCGGGCAGTTCGGAGATCGGCCACTGGACCATGGGCATCATGTCGGCTTCCAAGAACAAGCAGGAAGCCTTCGACTTCATGCTCTGGGCGACGTCTCCTGAACAGATCAAGATTTCTGCCCAGCGCGGCAATCCGCCTGTCCGGACCTCAGTTTTCACCGACCCCGAACTGACCTCGCAAGAGAAGTTCCGGCACTATCCGGTGTTGATGGAGGCGATCCAAGCTTCTACGCCCCGTCCTCGTCATCCGAAGTGGCCGGAGATCGAGAACGCCTTTGGCATCGAGCTTTCCAAGGCGGTGGCGGGCACGATCACGCCTGAGGAGGCCTTGAAGAACTCGCAGGAGGCGGTCTCAAAGATTACGAACCTTTACTAGGCACGGCTATTGGGGGCGGCGTTTTCGGACGCCGCTCCTTTACGGTGAAGGCAATCGCACTCGGTGAGCTTGAAACCGACAATTCAGGCGCCGGGGCAGGGCTTCGCAGGAGAGGCTAATGGTCACGTCGCAAAGCGGCACTGCAGCCGCATCGCTTCGACCGGGTCGCGGTCTGGAGCGATGGACCGAGCTGCATTTGCGCTTTCTCATGCTTGCTCCGACAGTGCTCATACTGCTCGGGTTGACGATCTTTCCCAGCATCTACATGTTTTACGCGGCGGTTCACAAAATCAGCCCGAACCCCGATCTGCCCTGGACGTTCGTTGGCGCCGGTAATTTCGTGCGGCTTTTTTCCGACGCGCAATTTCACGTCGCGCTCTGGAACACCTCCGTATTTACGGTCGTGGCGGTGACGGCAGAATTCCTCCTCGGTCTTGGTCTGGCGTTGCTCCTCGACAAATTCATTCGCAGGTTGACCTTTCTGAAGACCGTCTTGATGATCCCCATGATGCTGCCGCCGATTGCGGTCGCGATCACATGGAAGCTCATTTACGAGCCCCAGTTCGGCGTTCTGAACGAAATCATGTTCCGCCTCGGTCTGCCATTGCAGGCATGGGCCGGCGACGTGCACCTTGCGATGTTCTCGATCATCGTGGCCGATGTCTGGCAATGGACACCATTCATATTCCTTCTGATGTTGGCGGGGTTGGCCAGCCTGCCGGTCGAGCCCTACGAGGCTGCTGCGCTCGACGGTGCCTCGTCCTGGCAGCAGTTCCGGGACCTGACATTGCCGTTCCTTAAGCCGGTTATTGCTATTGCGCTTCTCCTGCGTGTCATGGATGCGCTGCGTCTGTTCGATCTGGTCTTCATACTGACGGGAGGTGGGCCTGCTGACCGGACCAAGGTGTTGAGCCTCTACATTTATCAGGTCGCCTACCGCTTCGCCGATCCGGGCTACGCGGCGGCGATGTCGCTTTTCGTGTTGTTCGTAACGATCGTTCTGAGCACCTGGTTCATGAAACGCATGCAATTGGCGGATTGACGATGAGGATTGGAAAAACGATACGCACGCGCAGCCGCACCCGAGAGGTGCTCATCGACCTGTTGGCCTATCTCACGATCCTTGTAGCGCTCGTTGTCACGCTTTTTCCGATCTATTGGATCGCGACCAACTCGTTCAAATTTGATATCGACATTTTCGCAGTGCCGCCGGAGTGGTTGCCCCGCAACCCGACGCTAAAACACTATAACGAAGCGTTTATCCAGCGTCCGTTCCTGCGTTACGCGCTAAACAGCTTTCTCGTCGCCGCAGGAACGACCATCGTTTCCGTAACCTTCGGCACCATGGCTGGCTATGCCTTGGCGCGGTTCAGCTATCCCTGGCAATGGCGCAAGCAGATTTCGTTCTGGATCCTGTCAACGCGCATGATGCCGCCCATCGTCAGCATCATTCCGCTCTACCTATTCTTCAATTATTTCGACATGCTCAACACCAAGTCGGCCCTCGTTGTCGCTTACACCGCCTTCAATCTGCCCTTCGCGACGTGGATGATGAAGAGCTATTTCCAGGATCTTCCAATCGAGCTCGAGGAGGCGGCGATCGTCGACGGCGACACGCGGTGGGGCGCTTTCCTTCATGTGGCATTGCCTCTCGCCCGGCCCGGGCTTGCGGCCACCGCCATCTTCTGTCTGATCATCTCGTGGAACGAATTTCTGCTTTCCCTGATCATCACGCTCACCGAGCAGTCACAAACGCTGCCGATCGGTATTGCCGGGCGCGTCACGCAGTACAACACCTATTGGGGTGAAATCAGTGCGGCGGGTTTCATGGCGTGCGTGCCAATCGTCATCTTCGCCTTCATAGTCCAGAAACATCTCGTCCGGGGATTGTCCCTGGGGGCCGTCAAAGGTTGAGACCTATGGCATCCGTCACATTCAAGAATGTCTGCAAGAAGTTCGGCGAATTCGTTGCCGTTGACGATTTCAACCTCGAGATCAGGGACAAGGAGTTTCTCGTTCTGCTCGGACCTTCCGGTTGTGGCAAGACAACGACCATGCGGATGGTCGCGGGTCTCGAGGAGGCGACGTTCGGCGGCATCTACATCGATGAGGACCGCGTTAACGGTGTCCTTCCCAAGTATCGCGACGTTGCAATGGTGTTCCAGTCATATGCTTTGTATCCGCATCTCACCGTCGAGGATAATATCGGCTACCCGCTGAAGATCCGAAAAGTCGAGCCGGCTGAACGCAAGCGACGAATAGTCGAGGTCGCACGACGTGTGGAACTCGACACCATGTTGTCGCGACTGCCGAAGGAACTTTCCGGCGGCCAGCGCCAGCGCGTAGCACTTGCCCGAGCGATCGTGCGCACACCACGCGTCTTTCTGATGGACGAGCCGCTATCCAATCTCGATGCCAAGCTTCGCACACAGATGCGCGCCGAGCTGAAGCACCTGCAGCATGAGCTGCAGGTCACGACGATCTATGTCACTCACGACCAGATAGAAGCGATGACGCTTGCCCACCGCGTGGCCGTGATGAACAAGGGCGTGATCGAGCAGCTTGGGACGCCCCGGGAAATCTACAACGATCCGCGCACCCTTTTCGTTGCCGGATTTATCGGCTCGCCACCGATGAACCTCGTTCCGGGAGAAGTGAGAGACGGCGTGTTCGTTAGCGCCGGCCTCAGGGTCGGAGGTATCGGCCGGGCAAACCTCTCTCGAGCTGTCCTCGGCGTCCGCCCGGAGGACGTCCATCCGGCCAATCCCAGTGATGCAGATGTCAACCTCGTCGCGCCGATTTATTCGGTGGAACTTACCGGCGAGAATACGCTTGTGAGCCTGCGGTTGGGCGGTCAACTGATGACCTTGCGCGCCGACAAGAATTTCACCGGTCAGATCGACCAACAGATCGGCGTCAAAGTCGCGATTGATCGCGTCTTTCTGTTCAACGACGAGACGCAAGATCGTGTTGACTTCTAGCGTTTGGGCCGCAGTGATGGTTATCACCTTTGCAGTCCGTGTGGCTGCTGCCGATGGCGGCCCCATCGCCGGAAATCCGCTGATCGAAATTCCTGCGGGGACATTCATCTTCGGCCGCGACGACGGCCCCGAAAACGAACGCCCGCGGCGCGTGCTGGAGGGGCGGGCATTTGCGATCAACCGCACCGAGATTACAAACCGACAGTATGGGCTCTTCGTCAAGGAGACCGGTCATCGTCCGGGCTTCTACGCCAATCACCCAATCCTGGGATTGGACGACCGGCCGGTCGTCGGGGTGAGTTGGGCAGATGCCGATGCCTTTTGCAGCCACTATGGGTTAATCCTTCCCTCGGAACAAGAATACGAGCGCGCGGCGCGCGGAACAAAGGGCGACGCGTTTCCATGGGGTGAGAGGCCGCCGGACGAATTGCGGGCAAATTCGGGAGCGGATGTCTGTTGTTCAGGGGACGCGCGCGACGGCTACCCGATGACCGCACCAGCGGGGTCATTTGCCGATGGCGCAAGCAAAGAGGGTGTCCTCAATCTCGTCGGAAATGTCTGGGAGTGGACCCGCGACTTCTACGCGCCGTATGAAGGTGAGACCGTGGGAGGGAGCGCCGGACTGTACCGCGTGCTTCGCGGTGGCTCCTGGAACAGCGATCCAAATCACCTGACGACGACCTATCGCCTAGCTTATGATCCGGAATTCCGATTCTCAGCCAATGGTGGCTTCCGATGCGTCCGTTCTACGCCGTGATGATCGTCACCGGCCTTCTGCTTACGGCAGCCGGTGCCGGCGCTGAGCCGATAGCTGCGCCAGACTATACGCTTGCGACCTTCCACACGCCGGGTGCCGCCTTCGCCGGCCTTTCCCTGGACGCCGGAGGCTTGCTCGTGAGCGATCTTGCCAGCGGCAGGCTCTACCGGCGCGACGCGGACGGCAAGCTTGTTGCGTTCGGTCCGGTTTTTCCCCATGGCCTCGACGTGATCGGCGATCCAACGGGTCCCTACCGTGTCATTCGCGCCGGCGATAGCTTTGTCGTTGCCCAGGGATGGACTCCGGTCGATTCAGACGAGGGGCCGTTCGACCACGCCCTCGTTGTGCTCGACGCCGCCGGCAAGCTTCGCGTCATCACGAACGATTTCTGGAATCCGTTCGACTTCATCGTGGCAGGCGGAACCTACTACGTGATCGACTCCGCTCGAAATAGTGTCGAGCGCGTGCAGCCCGATGGCCGAAAAACAACGCTCCTGACATTCGGCCGCATGTGGCAGGCAGCCACGGCGCTGCGCGGCCTTTCACCGACAGAGTTCGCGGAGGGCAACAGCTATGAAACCGATGCGGTACCGACCGGCATCGCCCTTTACGGCGGGCGCCTCTATGTAGCGTTGTTCGGCGGATTTCCCTTTCTAGCCGGCGCCGGAAAGATCGTTTCGATCCCCGACGTCGGTGATCAGTCAACGCCGCAGGTTGACGTCGAAGCACTCAATGCGCCGGTGAGTATTGCCTTCGACGATGATGGAGCGATGCTTGTCCTTGAACACGGCCTCTACAGTCAGAAGGAAGGTTTCTTGAAGGGGAGCGGGCGATTGCTCAAGTTCAATAAAATAACACACGAACGAACGGTTATTCTCGACGGCCTGACCCGCCCAGTGTCGGTGCTCGTCTGGGGCGGGCGGCGGCCCGTCGTTTCCGACCTGGGCGGCAACCTTCATGTTCTGACACCGGAATCTGGTCGCTGACGGTGGTCCCGTCCGCTTTTGATCTTGTCGGAGTAGTAGATTGCCTGACCATGGGTCAGCGCGAGCACGAAGCCGCGACCGATGAAAAGCATCGTTTGCGTCGCGATGAAGGCCGGCACTTTCAAGAAGGTGACGAGCACGCCGTTGAGCAGGCCGATCACCGTGCCCAACAGCATGCAGAGGATCACCGACGGGATGACGCCGAAGTCGAGAAAGCTCGGGGCAAAAAGCCTAGCAATCTCGACCGAGCACCTTGGTGTAGACGCAAAGCTTGCCAGAGGGGTCATAGCCGTTGGCCCGGTAGTAGTCGGCGACACCCCCGGCCCGCTGCGACACCAACCATATGTGCACGTAGCCCAGCCTGAGGGCTTCATCTTCGATGCAACGGAGCAGGCCAGAGCCAATGCCTTGTCGCTGATATCGGGGTCGGATGGCGATTTCCGCTACGTGCAAACCACGGCCGGCGGCCGATGTGTGCGGCAAGCCAAAGGCATATCCGACAAGCTCGTGCTCGTCGAACGCGGCAAACGCGAGAAAGCCCGGCGTCGCCGTGAGTTCGTCAAGGCGTGACGTCGCAGTCTCGACACTCCACTCCTCGTGCCATGGAGGCTCAGCATAGGCCTCGACAATGATGCTTGCCCTGCGCAAGGCTTCGGAACGACTGACTCTCCTCAAGCAAACTGGCATGCGAACCTGCTGTAAACGCGACACTAGCTGGAAACGTTTGCGACACGCCATCAGATCCGATTTGTCTCAGCGCGCCCAGAGGGAGTTAAGCACACAATTGCGCGCAGATGCCGTGACTTCGTCGTGACACGCGTTTTGCGGGAGATCCAACGGACCTCCCGATCGCATTCGTTGCCGGCATGATCTTGATGCATTTGGAAATGAAGGTGTCTGGGTTCCGGTCAGAGCGAGCTCTGATGTCAGCCTTTTGTTTGCAGTTGGGGATACATTTCACGACGATGAATAATCTAATTGCTTCGAATCGCTGTCGGGACGGCGCCTCATCTCTCGAGCGGCCTAATAGCTGCAAGAGCGGCCATTGCTCGGCCTGAAACCGTCCGAACAGGCTCGATTCATCGAATCTCCCGGCTGATAGCCTGATGCGGAGCCCATTGAATTCGGGGGGGTCGCGCATGCCGCAAGGAACGAAAGACTGATCAGCGCTCCGCCTGCTACCAATGCCCGAAATTTGTTCATCTGGCTTCTCCTGCGTGTGTGTTCTGGCAGCAATCTATCACGCCGAAACAATAACATGCCAGCGTATCACACGCACTTGAGGGCATCGCGTTGAAAGCAGGTCGAATAACACCAAGGGCAACAAAAGGTGATTTTGCTGGGCGCGTGTTTTGAAGTGTGCCTTGGGCTGCTCGCAATCTGGGCGGCCTCACGCCGGGAGCGCGCATTAGCGGATTTCTGCAGGCCGTGCCGCCACAGAAACCCGCCATTTCGCCGGGCCCGCTTGCGCGTTGGCGCGGATTACATCGCATTCGGCCCGAGCTTCACCGTCAGCTTGTTGATCTTGCCGGTGAAGGGGAACGGCACCTGGTAGTCCTTGTCGTCGACCGACGTACCGGTGTCGATGCCCACGTTGAAGGTCTCGTCCCATGCGATAGCGATCGGCAGGCTCTTTGGCATGGGATGACTGTCGGCGACTTCTCCATCCACCTTCAGCGTGCCCGTTCCGCCCTTGCCGAGACCCGGACCGTCATACTTCCAGTCAAACTCCAGCGTGTGCTTGCCCGCTGTGAGCCCCGTCTTGCCCTTCCACTTGACGCGCTCAAGGTTAATCAAATCCCAGGTCAGCACCGGTACGCCCTTGAGCAGATAGAAGCCGTATCCGGCAAAACGGCCGCCGTCGGTCATCAGCATGCCTTCGCCGCCGCCTTCGGGTACCTCGATCTCGGCGGTGATCGTGTAGGACTTGTTGAGCAGGCTCGGCGCCGAGCCTGTTTCGGGGAACGGCACGTTCATGACCGTGCCCGAATAGGTGAATTCGGTGCGGCCAGGCGCGTAGCTCGGCTTTTCCGAGATGAACCTCGTCAGGCGCGTGTCATCGAGCGGGAACACGTGGTACTTGGCTGCCTCCATCGAAAACAGTTGCTGCATGTCGCGCAGCTTGTCCGGCATCTCGGCGGCCAGGTTGTGCGCCTGCGTCCAGTCCTTGTTGGTGTCATAAAGCTCCCACTTGAAGCCATTCATGACATCCTCTGGCGGCTTTTCCAGTGTAAGGATCCAGGGCGCACCGATCGGAGGCGCGCCGCCAATCCAGCCGTTGTTGTAGATGGCGCGAGAGCCGAACATCTCGAAATACTGGGTCGTATGACGGTCCGCCGCCTTGGCGTCGTCCCAGCTATAGGCCATCGAAACACCTTCGATCGGCCGCTGAGCGACACCGTTCACAGAAACGGGCTGCGGAAGGCCCGCCGCTTCGAGAATTGTCGGCACAATGTCGATCACGTGACTGAACTGGTTGCGGATGCCGCCCTTGTCCTTGATGCGGGCGGGCCAGGCCATGGCCATGCCGTTTCGTGTGCCGCCGAAGTGGGAGGCCACCTGCTTGGTCCATTGATAGGGCGTGTCCAAGGCCCAGGCCCAGCCCACAGCATAGTGCGGATAGGTCTGGTCGGTGCCCCAGGCGTCGTAGAACTTCATGTTCATTTCGACGGTTGGGCTCACGGCATTGGCGATGGCGAATTCGTTGAACAGGCCGTTGAGCGTACCCTCAGGGCTCGCGCCATTGTCGCCGCTGATATAGATGATCAGCGTGTCGTCGAGCTTGCCTTCGTCCTGGATCTCCTGGATCACGCGGCCGATCTCATGGTCCGTGTAGGCCAGATAGGCCGCATAGACATCGGCCTGGCGGATATAGAGCTTCTTGGCCTCGGGCGAGAGCGTATCCCGCTTCGGGATGGTGTCAGGCCAGGGTGTGATCTCGGCATCCTGTGGAATCACGCCAAGTTTCTTCTGGTTGGCGAAGATCTTGTCGCGGAGCTTGTTCCAGCCATCATCGAAGAGATGCATCGCGCTGATCTTGTCAACCCATTGCTTCGTTGGGTGATGCGGCGAGTGCGTTCCGCCGGGAGCGTAGTAGATCATGAACGACCGATCAGGCTGCACAGCGCTCAGCGTCTTGATGTGCTGGATGGCGTCATCGGCCATGGCGGTGATCAGGTTCCAGCCGGGCTTGCCGAGGTAAGGCTCGATCGGCGTCGTATTGCGGAACAGGTTGTTCGACTGCCACTGGCTGGTGTCGTCGCCGATGAAGCCGTAATAGTAATCAAAGCCCTTGACGGGCCCGGTCGGCCAATTGGTGAAGGGCCCCGCCTGGCTCGCCTCCCACTGCGGCACGTTGTGGTCCTTGCCGAACCACGACGTGTCATAGCCGTTCTGCCGGAGGATTTCGCCGATGGCGACTGCGTCGCGCGGGATGACGCTGTTGTAACCGGGGTAGCCGGTCGCCTGATCGACGACGACGCCGGTGCCCACAGAGTGGTGGTTGTGGCCTGTGAGGAGCGCGGCCCGCGTCGGCGAGCAGAGGGCCGTGGTGGGGAACCTTGTATAGCGCAGCCCTTCGGCGGCGACGCGATCGAGGGCGGGAGTGGGGATCACGCCGCCAAAGGTCGACGGTGCCGCAAAGCCCACGTCGTCGGTCATGATCAACAGGATATTCGGCGCGCCCTTGGGCGGCACGGTAATCGCCGGCCAATAGGGCTTCGATTGCGCAGCGTTAGGGTCAATCTCGCCGCCGAACGCCGCGGGCGGGTTGGGAAGATAGCCCCGTCGATCGTCGCCTTGGCGCCCGGCGAGCCGGGCTCGCCCGAGACTACCCCTTGTGCTGCCGACAGCGTCACGCCGGACAGGAGGGTCGCGAGGGACGCGACGATCCCAAGTGTTACTTTCCGAGTCGTTCTGCACAGGTCCATTTTCTCCTCCCGTGTGATTGCGAAATAGGGTGCGAGGTCAACCGCTCTGTCCTAATAGCAGGGCGGAGATGGGGAGTAGCCGCAGGCCGGCGGCGGGTATGGCGGGCGATAGTAAGGGGCAGCTCCGTAAGCGGCGCCCGCAGCCGCACCCGCATATCGGGCGCCGCGCCAGGCGGTGCGGCGGGCGACCCCGGAGAAAGAGCGCGGTGTGCGTGGCAGTCCGATGATGTCGATGAAGACTGATGCCGGGCCGTCGGCTTTCTCAATGTTACTTTCAAGAACCTCGACGGTGAAGTTGAGCTTGTTGCCTGAGCGCTTCGGGTCCTTGAGGACCTCGACCGCATCTTCAACGGCCGACGCCTCCTTGTCGAAGGCCGAAACCGTTGCGTTCGGCGGATCCTTCTCAAAACCGCCGCCCTGCGCCCATTCTTCCAAATGATGAGCGGTCGACGCGCGACCAGTCGACCGCACCGGACGATCGGAAAACATGATCGAGTTGGGCGAAATGCCGTCGAGTGCCGGCGTCGTTCCCGTCAGGTTTGCGCCATCGGAGTTCATCACGATCAAGGATGGAACGATCTCCCGCTTGGCCGTACCGATCGATTTCAGGGCAGGCGCCTTGATGGCATCTTCGCCAAGGGCCGAACCAGTCGGACCGAGCAAAAGGGCAATGGCCAGAACCGATGCAAATCGCAAAAGGGCTCTGATAGCCACCCGCGCGGCAATCGTTTCTCCGGTGATGTAGGTCAGGAAATTGCGAACCCTCTCGGGCACGACGAAATCGCGGCTCGCCACGATGCGACCACGTAGTGCGCACATGTCGGCCGAGGCGGGCAAAGTTGGCCCGTTCACCGACACTATCTTCTGGGTCGCACGGGTATGGAGCATGCCGTCCCCCCCCCCCAATCAAGCCACGGCAATCCTCAGTCGCCACGCRCTCCTTTACTTCCGAATAGCTTAGTCCCTGGCTTAGATCTGGGGCAATTCAGTAAAAATACGTAGCAATTGACTGGAGCCGTTTCGATGCCCATTCGAATCCCTGAAGGTCCCGTTCGGCCGAGGAGTTGCCTATGCGATCCGGTCATGCGGCGGGAGGCGGCGGGCTGCATGCGGCAGCACTTCGATATCCGGCACGTTGCAAAGATCAGGGAGCTGCTGGCCAGGGAGGAAAGCTCTCGAGGCATGTGCGAGGAACGTGCAGCGGCGGAACAGGCTCTCGGCACAGTCGATCAGCTACCGGTTCTGGTCCCGGGAGGAGCGCGGCACCGAGGGGCTCGTGACGGAGATCGAACAGGCGCTATGCCGGCCGGCTGATCCCTAGCCGGCGCATTTCCGAAAAACCGTGGAGCACCCAAGGCCGAGCTGTTTTGCCGCTTCCTGGAAAATCCTGCCCTGCGCCATCGCTGCCAAGGGGGCCTCAACAAAAGCGAGCAGCGCCATGCCCCCACACAGGCTATCTGCACATTCCGCCAGGACGGATCGTCGGTCGTAGTTAGGAGGCCCAGTAGTATCGGGCCTTCGCCGTCAATCTCGTCAACGCCCGCAATCGTCGTGGCGAAGTCATTGCGCATTTGCGTTCAGCCGCAAATAGCGTGACCGACGATCTCATGGCGCACACGTCTTCGTCGGCTGGGAGCACATTGCATTCTCGGGCGATTTCCTGTGGGATCGGGCCGCGCAAACAAAGGCGCGCAAATCACTCATCCTGCCGCGCAAGCCCCGAACCGCGCAGGATGTTCTCCCGCCGTTCGCCCTTGTTCCAACGCTATGGCCTCCACTTGACCGCTTTCATTTGACTGACCTCGCTTCCCACCCGTCGGAAGCATCCGACGGCCAAGGAAACAGTCGTCTCCACCGGGCAATCGCGGACATATGGCAGGCCCGATGGCGCAGACTGGAACGAGCAGCGGTCTCCTTGTCGCCCCGCACATGACGGAGGAGCGGATGTCATCGTAAGTGGGTCAATCTCGACCCGTCAAACTAGAGGTTGACATCCGGAGGCAAGATAAACTATAGATGGTCTATCGATATTTGCTTGCTGAGCTTTGGTTACCGCGCGATTTGCACCGCGCCCTGAACGAACCTTCCTTTCAAAAATCGCTATCATCCGCTCCTGCGCTGACGCGTGGGCGGTCCTTCAATATGCTATGAAAGGGTTCATCATGACCACTGGCACCGTTAAATGGTTCAATTCCACCAAGGGCTTCGGCTTTATTCAGCCTGACAACGGCGGCACCGACGCCTTCGTTCACATCTCCGCCGTCGAGCGCGCCGGAATGCGCGAAATCGTCGAAGGCCAGAAGATCGGCTACGAGCTCGAGCGCGACAGCAAGTCGGGCAAGATGTCCGCCTGCAACTTGCAAGCCATCTAATCGGTAACTGCTTTCCTTTGACCACGGATGTACTGGCACTGTCGAAAGCACAATTACCAAGCGAGGTCAGGCAGAACTGCCTGGCCTTTTTTTATCCCGTGCGACGCGCAACGCTGACGTAGCGCCACTCGCACCCGCGCGATCGTCGAGACTGACGGCAGGGCGCCACGAGCTCCAAGCTGCTGAAACCTGATCGCTTATACCCAAGCTGCTCGGCCTCGCCAGCGACCGACGCCAGAACTCCTCCCAAAAGATTGATGACCACAAGTCCGGCCGCGGCGCGACTGCGCGCGGCGACATCGAGCTGCCCGAGCAGTAAAGCGACGGTTATGGGGATGGCGGCGGCGGTCAGCCTGTCGCTCGTCAGGCAAGCCACGATGGCAGGGAGGATTGCTTTATTTGCCAAGGCTCGGAGCAGGGCCGGGGGCGCTCCTCGGCCGACACGGCTTCAATCTCCTGCGAAACCGGTTCAGGAAAATCGCGTGGGAAAGCCATTGTCGGAAACCGGCCGGACAACACGCCTGTGGCGAGGATGGAGAGAATGGAATTGGCGAGATCCCTGTTCAGGATGCTGAGCAGCGGCACGATGATCGCGACGACCAGCACCAGAAAAACCGCCGCCCGCCCTTACCGGTCGACTGGGCCGCAAAGGAACGGCGCAGCCAATCGCCGGGAAAATCCGTCAACACCATCATTGCGACGGCAACCAACATCACCGCCCGCCGCCGGGTGGGGAGATGGCATGACTTGCGATTGCATCTGATGGATCGCGTTGGAGGCTCGATCCGCACGGTCTGCGCAGAGGCGCAACCTAGGAGCCATGCCTCGGCCGGCGGATGGCTCTCACCTTTCCGCTGCTGGTGTCTCCGCAGAAGAGTTGATCGCCGCCGTCCGACTCAAGGCCCGAGACCCCCACACCTGGTGGCATTGCGAGCCGCTCCAGGACTTCCGCAGTTTGAGGATCGACCCGTCTCACCTCGCTCTCGTCGCCCTCCCAGGTGCCGTGCCAGAGTTCACCATCGACCCAGGTGACACCGGTGACGAAGCGGTTTGTTTCGATGGAACGAAGGATGTCTCCTGTATCGGGATCGATCTGGTGAATTTTCCGATCCCTGTAGTGCCCCACCCAGAGCGTCCCTTCGGCCCACGCAAGGCCCGAGTCGCCACCGCGGCCGGGAGCCGGGATCGTCGAGACAACGCTGCCGCTCTCCGGATCGATTTTCTGGATGCGATCTTCGGCGATCTGAAACAGGTACCGACCGTCGAAGGCCGTTCCTGCGTCGGCGGCAACTTCGATCGAGCGCACTGTTGCTCCGCTTACCGGATCGAAAGCGTTCAGCTTGTCTCCAGAGGCAAACCAGACATGCTGGCCGTCGAAGCTGACGCCATGCACGCGATCGATACCGGGGAATGGCCCGTATTCGCGCAGAATTTGAGCTGCAGATCTCTTCATCACTTCATCCTATCCTTTGATGCGTCCATCCTAGTCACCCGGCAGCGGTCCGGGGAGTAACAAGGTTGTCGGGAAACCCGGCACGAGCGGGGTCATCCAGCGACGCGCTCGCCCGCGGCCGAACGAATGCACTTTGCCGTCGGCTGCCAGTTGCAAGAGCGCCCGCTGCACCGTGCGTGGGCCTGCTCCCAGCGCAATCGCCAAGGCCGAGCTTGACCAGGATTCGCCGTCTGCAAGAAAGGCAAGCACCGCCGCGTACGGCTCCTCGACAGGCGGCGCCAGCACGACGACCTCGCGGGAATGGCCCGGCACCAGCGCGAAGCCTTGCTTCGTCGCCTTCACCTCGGCCACCTTCCGAAGCTCCGCGCGAAGACGTCCGATCTCGACCCGAAGCCGGGCGCGATGCGATTCATCGACATGCTTGGCCCTAAAGGCACGGGCAAGAAGCGTGATCCTTGGCACGTCCACGGGCCAGGCTTCGCCTAGCGCGCGGACAAGCGCGAACAAGACCGGACGCGTCGCAAGCGGCACCACCACGTTTCCATCCCGCACGACGTTGCGACATGCATCGACAACGAGTGCCCCTGACAGGAGGAGTGCCTCGACCTCTTCGAGCAGGATGAGGCGCGCCCCGCTCCGGCCAATCAGGCGGGCCGCGGGTGTCTTCAGCACGACGAATGCGTTTTCCACCTCCGTCGTCAGTGCGGGGATCCCCGCTTCGCGCGCGGCTATCGCGGCCCGTGTGAGGGCAGCGTCGGCCGCCTTCGTTTGCAAGCGCCGAATGGCGATCCCGGCTGCGACGAGTTCATGAGCGGTCTTCAATGCAGGCGGAAGCGGAGCAGGGGGGAGCTCGCAGAGCAGGCGCTCGGCCTCGTCAATCCGGCCAATCAGAAGCAGGCGCCGGAGCTCGAGAATGCGTGCATGGGCCGCGTTGACGTGGTCGCCATGGGCGTCAAGCGTTACCCGCGCCGCCTCGAGCGCCTTTGCGGGCCAGGTAAGGTCACGGCAGACGAGTGCTATTTCTGCCTCGGCGACGATACAGCGCGCGCGCGGCACGGCCTCTCTTGTGCCAAATGCACGCGCGGCACTTTTGAGGAGAGCCTTTGCCCGGACGAACTCGCCGAGTTGCGCCATGGCGATGCCCCGAAGTGCAAGAGCGGGTGCATCGTTCCGCAGCGCGACCCGTTTCAGTGCGCCGAGAGGATCACCCGCTGCCAGGGCGCGTGCCGCAGCTGTTATGAGAGAGTCCATCGAAATCCCGTCACACTTGTAACTCCCACCATCTCCAGGTCCGCCCTAGTCTGTTGTCGGTCGCCAAGCAAACGGCTCGCATCAAGCTTGATACGACAACAGGTCGCCAAAGGAGAAGATATTATGACGGCACATGCAACCGGGACGCGCCAGGAATGGTTGGCAGCACGGCTCGATCTACTCGAAGAGGAGAAGGAACTGACGCGGCAGAGCGACAATCTGGCACTGCGTCGCCAGGACCTTCCCTGGGTCGCCATCGAAAAGGACTATCGGTTCGAGACCGATCAAGGAAGCGCGTCCCTGGCAGACCTCTTCAAAGGACGCTCGCAGCTCCTCGTCTACCATTTCATGTTCGGTCCCGATTATACGGCAGGCTGCCCGTCCTGCTCATCGATCGCCGACGGGTTTAACGGCATCGTCGTTCATCTCGAAAACCACGACGTCGCCTTTACGGCTGTATCGCGGGCGCCGCTTCCAAAGCTGCAGGCGTTCAAGCGGCAGATGGGGTGGACCTTTCCCTGGGCGTCCTCCTTCAACAATGACTTTAACACCGACTTCAGTGTCTGGTTTAGCAAAGAGCAGCAACGTAATGGAAGTATTGATTATAATTTCCGTCGCGAGAGGCCGGCACCCGAGCCACTCGCAGGCAAGGCCGTTCAGGAATGGCAGCTGCGCGGCAGCGAAGGACCGGTCGCACAAATCGCGGCGATGACGGGAACCGATGTTCCCACATATACACGCGACCGGCCGGGGCTCAGCGCCTTCGTGCTTCAGGACGGTACCGTCTATCACAGCTATTCGAGCTATGCCCGCGGATTGGACGCGGTTTGGGGCATGTATCAATGGCTCGACCGCGCGCCGCTCGGGCGCAACGAAGACGGTGTCTGGTGGCGTCGCCACGACGAGTATGGCCGAGGGTGACATTGCAATGTCGCTTCACTCCAAGGCCCCTGTGAAGATGTCGACGCTCGGCAATCGATCCGGCGGCACTCCGACAGGCAGGCGTCTCCTTGGCGCTGCCGATCGGCTGCCTCTTGTTGCCGCGCCGACCTTCGCACTCATGGCGCTGCTTTCGGCTACCGACGGCGGCGTAGAGATGCTCTGCGCTTCCATGCAGGATGTCTCGCCGCTGAGTGGTATGGCCACGATGTACGCACTCATGAGTGTTTTTCACCTAGCACCTTGGCTGCAACTGATCTGCGGCCGCAAGCCCGGCTCCGGCCGGTCTTGATTGCCAACGTCGATCTGCCCGACCCCAGCCAGGGGCGTGCCGAAAGGGTGGACGCCAATGGTCCCTTGTTGAGGACGCGCGTTCCCCTAGATGCTGACATTGCGAGGCGAGGGCTGATGCACAACACGCCCCGCCCTCCCTCAGAAGCCGCGCCGGAGCAACCATAGGAGAGACAGATGCCAGAGCCCAACGTCGTCCGCCGCGAGATGCACGTCGCGGCGCCACCCGCCGCGGTGTTCGCCCTCCTGACCGATCCCGACAAGATTTTGCGCTGGATGGGAACGGAAGCGCAGGTCGAGCCGCAGCCCGGAGGGCTTTATCTCGTCAACGTCACCGGCGCACGATTTGCGCGCGGTTCCTTTCGCGAGGTGGTGCCGGTACACCGCCTGGCCTACAACTTTGGCTGGGACGGCAGCGAAGTGGTGCCCCCCGGATCAAGCCTGGTCGAGATCGACTTGATCGAGCAGCCGGATGGGACACTTTTGCGCCTCACCCACACCGGCCTGCCCGATGCGGCGCAATGTGACAGCCATGCGGAAGGTTGGGCACACTACCTCGGCCGTTTGAGCGAGGCCGCAGCCGGACGTGATCCCGGTCCCGACCCTTGGCATGGCCGAACCTGACTGCTTGCCCTTCCGAAATCTGCAGAACCTTTTGCGGGCTTGCGAGCGTGCCGGACTACCGTCAGGCGCATGGGCGGTGGAACGCATGTCGGTATGGACTGGATCGCCGCCATCCCCGGCTCGGATGACAGCTTGCGACCGCCGTGGCATGATCCAGTGATGGATCTGCCCGTCTCCCTCGCCTGGTTGATTGACGAGGCCTGTGTCTCGTCCAGCCCCGAATCGTTTCTGGCCGAGCTTGGCCGCCGCCTGCTGGCCGATGGCCTGCCGCTTGCTGGCGGATCACTGATGCTCGCGGTGCCGCACCCGATCATCGCCCGCCGCACCTGGCTGTGGCAGGCGCAGACGGGGACGGTAATCGAGGCGCTCGGCTTTGCCGGCCTTGCCGGTGGTGGCATTGCCGGCGGTGGGTCCAACCAGGCCGGGCACGACTGGCTGGCCGGACTTGGCCCGGTACACGATATCTCAGTCGGTTCGGCGCCTGACGGACCGGTGCTGGGCTGGGCCGGGGAGCGGGCGTTCGAGCCGAACGAAATCGCCAGCCTGCAGCTGGCGGCGCGTTTCGCCGCCGCGCCCTTGGCCGCCCTGGCCTCGCGAGTCACACTGACTGCGCTGCTTGAAGCCTATCTCGGCCGGCGCAGTGCCGCGCAGGTGCAGGCCGGCGCGCTGCGCCGCGGCACTGGCGAAACCATTCGGGCCGCACTCCTATACGCGGACCTGCGCGACTTCACCGCTCAGTCCGAAGTGGTGGAACCCGCAGCGATGATCGCAGCGCTCGACGCCTGGTTCGAGCGCGTCGCCGGCGCGGTGCATGCCTTTGGAGGCGAGGTGTTGAAGTTCATCGGTGACGGTTTGCTGGCGATTTTCCCGGTCACAGGCATAGTCACCGGCACAGTCACCGGCACACCAGGCGAAGCCTGCGAAGCGGCCCTGAGAGCGGTCGGCGCTGCCCGCGCCGGCATGGCTCATCTCGATGCCGTGCGACAGACCCAGGGGCTGCCGCCGCTGCCCTTCGGCATGGCGGTACATTTCGGCGAGATCCTCTGGGGAAATATCGGCGCTGCCGACCGGCTGGACTTCACCGCGATCGGTCCAGCGGTCAATCTGGTCAGCCGGCTCGAAGGGCTGTGCAAGCCGCTTGCATGCAGCGTGCTGATATCGGGTGAGGTCGCGGCGGAAACGACAACGGCGTTGATATCCATGGGTGAGCACATGCTGCGCGGCATCGCCAATCCCTGCACGGCCTTCACTCTGCCGGACAATTGATCCTCGGGGCAGGACAAGGCGGGCTTCTCCCTTTTTTGGGGGAAGAAAGTCCCGCGACGGCGCATTGATGCCCTCTTGTGACGCTTTTGCCTATCGAAGGTGTATCCATTTTGGGTGATGATCTTCGCTTCTCACCAATGGTGTCATCGATGGCCTCTCGCGATCCCTTACTTCAACCGTTCCAGCTGAAGCACCTGACGCTGAAGAACCGTATCATGTCGACAGCCCATGAGCCGGCCTATTCCGAGAACGGAATGCCGACGGATCGGTATCGTCTCTATCACCTGGAAAAGGCAAAGGGTGGCATCGCGCTGACGATGACCGCGGGCTCGGCGGTCGTGTCAGTGGACTCGCCTCCGGCCTTCGGCAATCTGCACGCCTATCGCGACGAGATCGTACCGTGGATGCGCAAGCTCACGGACGACTGTCATGAATACGGCACTGCCGTGATGATCCAGCTCACCCACCTTGGGCGACGAACCGGGTGGAACAAAGGCGACTGGTTGCCGGTGCTGGCACCCAGTCCAATTCGCGAAACCGCGCATCGAGCCTTTCCCAAGGAGGCCGAAGAGTGGGACATCGCGAGGATCGTCGACGACTACGTTTCGGCCGCCCAGCGCATGCAGGCGGCGGGCCTCGACGGCATTGAATTCGAAGCCTACGGACATCTGATGGACGGATTCTGGTCGCCGGCGACAAACACCCGCGACGATGAATTCGGCGGTGGGTTGGAAAACCGCATGCGATTTTCGATGATGGTCACGCAGGCGGTTCGCAAGGCTGTTGGACCGGACTTTATCGTCGGCATACGGATGGTTGCCGATGAGGATTGGGAAAAGGGCCTCACGCGCGAGGATGGCGTCGAGATCGCGCGCCGGCTGGTCGCTTCAGGAACGATCGATTTTCTGAACATCATCCGCGGCCATATCGATAGCGACGCGGCCCTCAACAATGTGATCCCGATCCAGGGCATGGCGTCGGCGCCACATCTCGATTTTGCCGGCGAGATCAGGGCGGCGACCAGGTTTCCCGTGTTTCACGCGGCCCGCATTGCAGATGTCGCCACGGCGCGCCATGCAATTGCCGAGGGCAAGCTTGATATGGTCGGGATGACACGCCCGCATATTGCCGATCCCCACATCGTTCGTAAGGTGGAAGCCGGCGAGGAGGCGCGCATTCGCCCCTGTGTCGGCGCCACCTACTGTCTTGATCGCATCTACGAAGGCGGCGAGGCATTGTGCATCCACAACGCTGCGACCGGCCGTGAGGGCGAGCTATCACATGTCGTCGAGAAGGCGCCGACGCCAAGGCGAGCGGTTGTCGTCGGCGCAGGGCCGGCAGGCCTGGAGGCCGCCCGCGTCCTGGCGGAGCGCGGACACAAGGTCGACCTCCTCGAGGCCAGTGGCAAGGCCGGCGGGCAGATAAACCTGTTGGTCCGCAATCCGCGTCGCAGAGAAATGATCGGCATCGTCGATTGGCGTCTCGATGAACTGGAGCGCCTCGGCGTGGCAATCCACTACAATGCCTATGCAGGGTTGGACGACGTCCTGGCCTTCGAGCCGGACCTGGTTGTCATTGCAACAGGCGGCATGGCTCAATCGCCCGTGCTCGACGCCGGAGACGACCTCGTCACCTCGTCCTGGGACATTCTTGCAGGGTCAGCGAAGCCTGAGAGGAACGTGCTGCTTTTCGACGACAATGGTGCTCACCCGGGAATGTCGGCAGCCGAGGTGATCGCCAATAGTGGCGCAGAGCTGGAGGTGGTCTCGCCGGAGCGTTTCTTTGCTCCCGAAATGGGCGGAATGAACCACGTGCCATACGCCAAGGTGTTCGCCGAAAGGGGCGTCAAGGTGACGATCAATACCCGCCTGAAGGCCGTCCGGCGGGATGGCAATCACCTCGTGGCAGTGCTCGGATCCGACTATGCGGAGAAGGCGCAATCGGAGCGTCGAGTATCCCAGGTCGTGGTGGAGCACGGGACGATGGCCAATGCCGACCTCTATTTCGAACTCAAGCCGCTTTCGCGCAATCTGGGAGCCGTCGATTATAGAGCATTGATCGCGCGGCGATCACCCCTTCCGATACGAAGTGCCGCCAGTCAATTTGACGTTTTCCGGATCGGAGACGCCGTTGCAAGCCGTAATATCCACGCAGCAATCTACGAGGCGTTGCGCATCTGCTCACTTCTGTAAAGCCATATCGCGACGGATCATCCGGATCGCGACTTGGTATCGACAAGGGCATTGAAAGAAAGCGCCTATGCGCCAGTTTTTGACGTAAACGGAATGGCGCGTGCCGGATCAATGACGGCTCAATGGGTATGCCGGCCGACGCGGTGCTGCCGGCGCCCGGGTTCACGTACACCGCGACCAGAGGGAACAAGAAAATGAAAGTGCTTTTGGCTTCCACCGTTCTTGCTGTCGGGCTTCTTGGTCTCGGCGGCGCCGCGTCCGCCGCTGAGTGCGGCGATGTCACGATTGCCAACATGAACTGGCAGTCCGCCGAAGTCGCCGCCAATATCGACAAATTGGTCCTCGAGACGGGCTACGGCTGCCACGCAGAGCTGGTCGTCGGCGACACGGTTCCGACCTTGACCTCCATGGCGGAAAAAGGCCAGCCGGACATCGCTCCGGAGGCATGGGTCAGCTTGCAGCCGGAAATCGTCAACCGCGGGCTATCCGACGGCAAATTCGTCAAGGCCGCAAAGATACTGTCGGACGGTGCCATCCAAGGCTGGTGGATCCCGAAGTATATTGCGGACGCGCATCCAGACATCAAGACGATCCCCGATCTCTTGAAACACCCGGAGCTCTTCCCGGCCCCTGAAGACAAGAGCAAGGGTGCCGTCTTCAACGGTCCGCAGGGTTGGGGCGGTACAGTGGTGACCGCGCAGCTCTTCAAGGCCTATGGTGGCGAGAAGGCGGGCTTCACACTGGTCGACACCGGCTCGGCTGCAGGTCTCGACGGCTCCATCGCCAAGGCTTACGAAGCCAAGCAGCCCTGGGTAGGCTACTATTGGGCACCGACCGCCCTGCTCGGCAAATACGAGATGGTCAAACTCGGCTACGGCGCTGAATACAACGCCGACGAATGGAAGCGCTGCACGTCAGTTGCAGACTGCGCCGACCCGAAGGAAAATGCCTGGCCGTCGGACAATGTCGAGACGCTTGTCACCAAGACATTTGCCGATCGCGCAGGTCCAGAGGCAATGGGCTATCTCAACAAGCGCGCCTGGACAAACGACACCGTCAACAAGCTGATCGCGTGGATGTCCGACAATCAGGCGAGCGGCGAGGAGGGGGCGAAGTACTTCCTCAAGAACAACGCCGACCTGTGGACGAAATGGGTGTCGCCCGAGGTTGCTGAAAAGATCAAGGCCTCCCTCTGACACCTGTGTAGAATGCGGGCGGTGATGCCGCCCGCCAACAACCCCGGCGCGACGGCCAAAAACAACAACGGCCGCCGCCGATTTTGCCATGGGGAACTGACATGGATTGGCTCTGGAAATTTCCGTCGATGAACGACGACACGCTGCGCGCCTTGAAAAAGAGCGTAGACGAAGGCTTTCGCGCCTTCACGCGCGGCTATGGCAGTAGCATCGAGACGTTGTTCAGCCCGCTGCAAGGCTTTCTGATCTGGGCCGAGCGCCTGCTGACGGGCGCGCCTTGGCCGCTGGTCATCGCCATCATCGGCCTGATCGCCTGGTTTGCAACCCGCAGCTGGCGGATCGTGGTCGGCTGCATGATGACGCTGCTCCTCATCGGCTATTTCGACATGTGGGAAGACACGATGAAGACCGTGTCGATGATTTTCGTCTGCACGGTGCTTTCGATTGCGATCGGCATTCCGATCGGCATCGCCATGTCCCGTTCGGACCGCCTGCAGAGTACGGTCAACCCTGTGCTCGACGTCATGCAGACGATGCCGAGCTTCGTCTACCTCATTCCCGTCGTCATGCTCCTCGGTATCGGTCGTGTCCCGGGCGTCATCGCCGTCGTGATCTATGCTTTGCCGCCGATGATCCGGCTCACAAACCTTGGAATCCGGATGGTCGACCGAGATGTGCTCGAGGCTGCCGATGCCTACGGTTCGTCAAGCTGGCAAAAACTGAGAAACGTTCAGCTTCCCCTGGCGTTGCCGACGATCATGGCGGGCATCAACCAGACCATCATGATGGCGCTTGCCATGGTGGTGATCGCATCGATGATCGGCGTTCAAGGTCTGGGTCAACCCGTACTGAAGGCGATCGCCAATCAGTATTTCACGCTCGGCGTATTCAATGGCCTCGCCATCGTCGGCATCGCCATCATCTTCGACCGCATCAGCCAGGCCTATGGACTGCGGCTGCAGAAGCACCGGGAGGTCATCCATGGGTAGCCGATCGATCGAGATCCGCCATCTCTACAAGATCTTCGGACCACGGGGCCGCGATTTCGTCGAGCCGGTGATGAAGGGGATGTCGAAGACCGAACTCAACCGTGAACACGGGCATGTCCTTGGGCTCAAGGACATCAACATCACGATACCGGGCGGCGGCATCACTGTCATCATGGGCTTGTCGGGGTCTGGAAAGTCCACGCTGATCAGGCACATAAACCGGCTGATCGATCCGACATCGGGGGAAGTGCTCTACGGAGCGGCCGATGTCTGCAGAATGGACCGGGAGCAACTGCGTCAGTTCCGGCAACAGAAGACCGCGATGGTATTCCAGAAATTCGGCCTTCTGCCTCACCGCGACGTGCTGCAGAACACCGTCTACGGCCTCGAAATCCAAGGTGTTGCAAAGGGCGAACGCGAGGAGCGTGCGCAGCACTGGATCAGACGCGTCGGCCTCGATGGCTTTGCCGCCCACTATCCCAACCAGCTGTCGGGCGGGATGCAACAGCGCGTCGGTCTTGCCCGTGCATTGACCAACGACGCTGAAATTCTACTGATGGACGAAGCCTATTCGGCGCTTGATCCATTGATCCGGGTCGATATGCAGACGGTCCTGCTCGATCTGCAAAAGGAGCTCAAGAAGACGGTGGTCTTCATCACCCACGACCTCGATGAGGCGCTCCGGCTCGGTGACCGCATTGCAATCCTCAGGGATGGGGAAGTCATCCAGCAAGGCACGCCTGCCGACATCGTCCTCAAGCCGGCGGACGACTACATCGCCGCCTTCGTCAAGGAGGTGAACCGCGGTCGGGTCATTCAGGTGGAAGCGGTCATGACCTCTCAGAAGAACGGGGCGGTCAAACAGGGGCTTCGCATCCCGGCAGGCACGAGCGTCGAAGCGGCGTTGCGGGAGATGTCGATTGGCAATGTGAGCGCGGCCACAGTCGTATCCTTGGATGGAGCCGAGGTCGGACGCGTATCCACAGACGACCTGATCCGCTGTCTGGTCGGTGAGGAGGCGGCGAAAGACGCGCGGTCTGACCCAGCGGCGGCCGCGGCCGTTTCGGCAGTTCCTTGAGGAGGCTCCCGGCCTAGGCGGATTCCCGCAGTTGCAGCTCCGCTGTCAGGACAATTCGGCCATCCGGCGGAAAATCGACCCGCCGGCCCTCGTCCTCGCCGAGCTTGTGAAGCAGGAGTTCGATCGCGAGGCGGCCAATATCGTTGTAGTTCTGGGCAACGGTTGTGATCGGCGGACAGGCGTAACGTGAAAGCGGATGGTCGTCGTGACCCGCCACACGAAGATCGCAACCCGGTGCATGGCCGACCTTCAGACCCACTTGGTAGGCGGCTGAGATGACGCCGAATGCAACGCGATCGTTCGCACAAAGCACGGTGCGCGTTGGAAATCCGCCGCTGCGCAGGATCCGTTGCGTCTGCTCGTAGCCGAACCGCTCGAAGTCCCAGGTGCGCTGCTTGTCGAGCGTCACAATGATCGGATCGAGTTTCAGCTGCGCCATGGATTCGCTATAGGCGCGCGCTCGCGTCACTGCATTGTTGTTGACCGACGGCATGGCAAAATAGCACGGCTGCTCGCCGGATCGAGACAGATAGTCAACGATCAGCTGGAAACTCTGCTGGTTGTCGGTACCGACGAAGGACGAGGTCGCATCCAACGGCGAATCGACATAGACGAGCGGAATGCTGTCGCCCAGGGCCGCCAGCGTCTCATGGTGACTATCGACCCCCAGCGGCGCGATGATTGCGCCAGCGACATTCAGCGATTTGAAGGTCTCGATCGCGCGGTCTTCCATCTCCGGCTTGCCGTCGGACGACAGCACGAAAGCAAGGAACCCGGCCTGGTTTGCGATCAACTCGATGCGCCGCGTCAGTGCCATGTAAAACGGGTCGGTCGAATTCGGGATGATCACGCCCAGAATGTTGGTTCGACGCCGGTTGAGATTGACGGCGAAAATGTTGGGACGAAATCCGGATTGCTTGATTGCGACTTCGATCAGGTCGCGGGTTTTGCCTCGCACGGATTTTGGATCGTTGAAGTATTTCGAAACCGTCGGCCGGGAGAGGCCGACGAATTCCGCGAAATCTTCCATCGTCTTGATTGGTTTATCCAATTCCATGTTCCCCGTGCTTCAGTCATATCCGTTGAAAACCGTCTCGACTGTCAACTGAAAAGAAGACACGATCCCCAACGGCGAGGATGTCGGGCCGGCCTAGCCACGGCATGCCTCGAAGTAGTCCTCGAGCACGACATCGATCGCTGCAATCGTCAGTCCCTTGGCGGTTGGAGACGCGGTTCGCGCGCGCACCCGCGGGTAAAGCCCCTGCAGATACTGGCTGATCAACGTCTCGGGAATTTCGGTATCACCGAAGAGCCCAAACAGGCTTTCGACGGCATCAGCGATGTCCTCCTCCGGCCAATAGTAGCGAATGCGGTCGCTATAGGAGAAGTGACGCTGCAAGTGCTGCTCGTCCGCAGTGCCGTGATAATACTTCCTCCAATTACCCGGTTCCCTGGTCATCACGCTTTCTGTGACCGCCATCAGGGTACCGGACCGGCTGCCGGGAAACAGAAATGCTGCAATCTGGTCGAGGCCATACAGCGCCTCGCGAAGCGCAAAGGTGAGGCCGGGGCCGACCTTGAGGATTGCAAAGCCGTCCATAACAAGCGCGCGGAGTGCGTCACGGGCTTGATAGTCAGTCGAATGGGCTTCAAACACGAGGCCCGGCAGGCGTTCCAAAGTGGCACTGAGCGCACTCGCCTTCGCGCGATCGTATGCGATGACGTTGTGGTTGCCGAATTCGACGCCCGGCTGCACGACCACGCCGACGACGCGCCCGAAGGCGTCTGCAGCGCCGGCTGCATCAAAGGCCTCTGCGTGGACGCTGACCGTCTCGAGCGCGGCTTCAGGCCGGGTGACCTCAAGGACGTCAAGCTCTTCCATCGCGCCGCCGGGGATCGGAACCTCCGTCCMGATGATGTAGACCGGTTTGACGATCGCGGTGCTTTCGATCTCATCTTCGGCGGCAGCGGCAAGCCGTGCCGCACGCGCCGCTGTGACATCGTCTGCAAGCGCCACCGGCTCGCCGGCACAGCCCATGCTGGTATCAAGGTGCAACTTGGTGAAGCCAGCCCGGGCATAGGCGCGGATCATTACCTCTGCCCTGTCCATGGCATCCACGGCATCAAGCCCCCTCCAGGGGTTTGGCCCAAGGTGGTCGCCGCCAAGGATCACCTTTTCCATCGGAAAGCCCGTCTGAACGGCGATTTTCTCGACGAAGGTGCGGAAGTCGGCCGGGGTCATGCCGGTATAGCCGCCATCCTGGTTTACCTGGTTGCAGGTCGCTTCGATGAGAAGCGGCGCATGCGCCCTCAGCGCGTGCAGCATGGCTGCCTCGATGACGAGTGGATGGGCAGAGCAGATGGAGGGGATGCCTTTGAAGCCGCTGCTTTGGTCGCGCCAGCTTGCGATGTCGAGGAGGTCGTTCTGCGTCATGTGTGTCGTCTCTCTATCGGGCTCGTTATCGGGCAAGCAAAGCATCGAGTTCGGCGCGGGTGGATGCACCTTCCATGGGACCGATCCGGGTGACCGCAAGCGCACCGGCGGCGTTGGCGTAACGCAACGCAACCTCGGGCGTAGCCCCCTCCAGCCAGAAGGCGACGAAGGTGGCACCGAAGCAGTCGCCTGCGCCCGTCGGGTCAATTTCCTCGACCGCAATGCTGGGCAGCGTCAGCGTCCGTTCGGCGTCATGATAGGTCGCGCCCGCCGAGCCATGCTTGAGCACGACCGCCTTGATGCCCTTCGCGAGCAGCTCCTTGACCGCCTCGGTTGCTGTCTTCGCCTGCGTGAAGAGGTAGAGTTCGTCGCCGCTCGGCAGGAAAAGATCGGTCTCTTCAATCACCTCCTGGAGCGCTTCGCGCATGCCGGGGCTGTTCAAGATCTCCGGCCGCAGGTTCGGATCGAAGGAAATGGTTCCGCCTTTTTCCTTGATCGAACGCATGGCTGAAAGAACCGTCTCGATGACGCTCGGCGCATAAAGCGATGTCCCCATCACGTGCAGATGGCTTGCCTCGTTCACGAGACGGGCCGCTTCGCCGGAAAGGTCGATCGTGCCGCAGGCGCTATGGCGAATGTTGAAGACAAAGGCTCTGCTGCCGTCATCGCGATAGCGCACGAAGGCGCTGCCGGTCGTTCCATTGGCGTCGATCCTGATGCCGGACACGTCCACGCCGTCGGCCCTCAGCCGGTCGAGATTGACGTGGCCGAAATCGTCATCGCCCACAGCCGAGATCATCGCGCAGTCATGGCCGAGCTTGCCAACCTGATCGATGAAGATGGCCGGTGCGCCGGAGGGAAATGGTCCGATCAAAGGGACGGCGGAACGGAAGCCGTCGCCGCGTTCGGTGGCTATGATCTCGACCAGAATTTCGCCGATCGTCAGAATCTTCTTCATGGCTATGCTCACCGGTCCCTAGCGTTTCGCCTGTTTGGCCCGCACATCGAGCCAGACTGCCACGAGTATCACGAGACCCTTGACAATCAGCTGGTAGAAGTACGGCACCGACAGCATGTTCATGCCGTTGTTCATCACGCCGATGATGAGGGCACCAATCAGCGTGCCGACCATCGTGCCCACGCCGCCAGCAAGGCTGGTGCCACCGAGAACGGCTGCTGCGATGGCGTCGAGTTCGTAGCTCGTGCCGGCATTGGTCTGCGCAGAAAAAAGGCGTGCCGAAAGCAGGACGCCGGATATCGCCGCCATCACGCCTGAAATGACGAATATGGTGATCTTCAACCGGTCAACTTTGATACCGGAATAAAGCGCTGCCTCACGATTGCCGCCTGTCAAATAGGCACGGCGGCCGAAGGTCGTCTTGCCAAGCAGGACCTGGTTGAAGACGAAGAGCACCAGCACGATCCAGATGATGATCGGAAGCCTGAGGAAGCTTTCAGTGCCGATCGCGGTCCATGTCTCGTTCATGATCATCGCCGGGGCACCGTTCGTCGGCAGACTGACCAGACCGCGATAGATACCCATTGTGGCGACCGTGACGATGAAGGACGGCAGCAGGAGTTTTGCTGTCAGCACTCCATTGATAAGCCCCATCAGCGCGCCGGCCAGAAGCGTCAGGAGGAGTGCCGGTGCAAAGCCCAATCCATAGGCGAAACACTGGGCTCCGACCATGCCGGCGACAGCGATGATGGAGCCGATCGACAGGTCAATCTCGCCAAGCAGGATGACCCAGGTCATCCCGAAGGCGGCAATTGCGATAACGGCAACCTGCTGCAGCACATTCATGAAGTTGGCGATCGACATGAAGCGCGGGTTCATGACCGAGAAGATCACGCACAGAATGATGAGGGAGAGAAAAATGCCGCCATACTGCTTGAAGATCTTCATCAGCAGGGCGTTGGAAGCCTGGTTCTGGCTCATGATGTCAAACCTGTCGCAAAAGCCATGATCTTTTCTGGGGTGAGGTCGGTTCCGGCTGCAATCGCGCCGAGGTCGCCTTCGTGCATGACGGCGACACGGTCGCTCATGCCAAGGACTTCAGGCAGTTCCGACGAGATCAGGAGGATGGCTGTGCCCTCCGCCGCCAGCTGGCGGATGATCTTGTAAATCTCGAATTTGGCGCCGACGTCGACGCCGCGTGTCGGCTCGTCGAGGATCAGCACCTTGGGCTTCGTCAAAAGCCATTTGGCAAGCACGATTTTCTGCTGGTTGCCGCCGGACAGTGCGCCGGCGGGGGTATCAAGCGATCGCGTCTTGATGGCCAGCCGTGAGGCTTCAGCCACGGCTGCCATTCGCTCGGAGCGACGACGCAGAAAGCCCAGCCTGCCGGCAAAGTCGTTGAGTGCCACCATCGAGATATTGCTCTCGACGCTGTGGCTGAGTACAAGCCCCTCTTCCTTGCGGTTTTCGGTCACGAAACCGAGACCGCTCGCAATCGCTTTGGCGGGCTTATCGATATGGACGGCCTTGCCGTTCAGCCGAACGGTGCCTCCAGCTTTTCGCATTCCAAAGAGCGTGTTCATGATCTCCGAACGGCCGGAGCCGATCAGGCCGAAGAAGCCGAGGATCTCGCCGGGCCTGACGTCGAAGGAGACGTCCGCGAACTCGCCGGGGCGTGTCAGGTTCTCGACCGACAGAACCGGTTTAACGGCGGGGCCTGGTGCAGGCACTGTACGGCGCGGGTAAATCTCGTCCATCTTGCGGCCGACCATCAGAGCGATCAGCTCGTCGATGGTGGCCGTTTCGCGCTGCCGCGTGCCAATGTACTCACCGTCCCGGATGACCGTGATGTCATCGCTCAATCGCATGATTTCTTCCATGCGATGCGAGATATAGATGACTGCCGTGCCTCGCTCTTTCAGACGATCGATGATCCGGAACAGGATTTCGGCCTCGCTGTCGCTGAGAGATGAAGTCGGCTCGTCCAGGATCACGACCTTGGCGTCCACGCTCAATCCCTTGGCGATCTCGACCAGCTGGCGCTGGGCAATCGAGAGGTTGCCGACCTTTTCCTCGACGCAGACCGGCAAGCCGAGCGCCTTGACGATATCGGCGGCCTTTCTTGTCAGTTTTCTGTCGTTGATGAAGCCAGCCGTTGCCGGTTCACGGGTGGCAAGGATGTTCTCACCGACCGTCATATTGTTGCAAAGGCTGAGTTCCTGGAAGACGATGGTCAACCCAAGTGCTGCCGCCTGCTGCGGGTTCGCCGGATGGTAGGGTTGTCCATCGAGCATGATGTCGCCGGATGTGGGCTGGTGGACGCCAGCCAGGATCTTCATCAACGTCGATTTTCCAGCACCGTTCTCGCCGAGCAGCGTGTGTACCCGCCCGCGCCTGACGTCGAGGTGCATGTTCTTTAGCGCCGCAACGGTTCCGAAAGTCTTGGAGATATCGTTGATTGCAAGAATGGTATCTGCGATGGGCGCATCCATGGCCGCCTCCTTGTCGGTCTTCGTCGGTGGCTCCGCGCATGGTCGCGCGCGGAACCACCTGACTTCAGCGGCCTCGCCTGAAGCGGCGAACCGTCTTGGGAGCAGACTACTTCTTGATGTAGACACCAGGCACGATCGGCTGTTCGGCCGGGACGTCTTCGCCGGCGATGACCTTGACGGCCGTGTCGACGGCAGCCTTGCCCATCTGGTCGGGGAACTGCTGGATCACGCCGATCATGACCGGGTTGTTGTCGACAGCCTTGCGAGCTTCTTCCATGCCATCAAAGCCGATGACCTTGACCTGCGACTCAAGGCCCGCTGCCTTGACGGCGACAGCTGCAGCAAGCGCTGCGTCGTCACCGAAGCCGAAGATGCCTGTAATGTCGGGGTTTGCCTGCAGCATGTTCTGGGCCGCAGCCAGAGCCTCGGCGCGGGTAATGCCGGTCTGTTGTGCAACGATCTTGATTTCCGGGTGGCCGGCGATCGACTTCTTGAAGCCCTCGATGCGGTTTACTACCGATTGCACTGTCGGGTAGTCGATGATCGCAACATTGCCCTTGTCGCCAATTTCCTTGGCCATTAGGTCGCCGGCCTTGACACCGCCGGTAAAGTTGTCGGTGCCGATATGCGACGTAACCTTTGCGCCTGCGGCCGGTACGTCGACCGTAATGACCTTGATGCCGGCCTTTTCGGCCTTGGCGATCGCCGCAACGACGCCCTGGCTGTCAACCGGCGAAATGACGATGACGCTCACTCCCTTGACGATGAAATCCTCAACGTCGGCGAGCTGCTTGTTCAGATCCTGGTTGGCGATCGACACCTCGAGCGCGACGTTCTTTGCCTTCGCTTCCGCCTTCATGGCGTTCGCAAGCTCGATGTAGAAGGGGTGCTGCTGGGTCAAAAGCGAGGCGCCGATACCATCGGCATAGGCCGCAGCAGCCGACAGGGAAAATGTGGCGGCGAGCGCAACCGATGCAATCAACTTCGTAATGGTCATGTTTCCTCCCGAGCTTTACTCGGCTTGGGCCTGCGTTGCGTTGGATCGATCGAGTAGGCCTCCCGAGCTCAATCGACGGCACCGATAAATCATTGTTGTTTACACGCGTCAAGTTTAAAGATTGTGTGCGACCATTAATTTGATACGCACGAAAACAATGGCCGATCCATGCCACAGACAAAGCGATAGCTTGTGAAGTGCCGATTTTCGTCCAGCACCGCGACGGCGAGCCCCCTGCATTCCAGGCGGACATATGTTCGGCGGCGACAAGTTGCGCGCAATCGATGCGATCCGAAATGAGTGGAGATACCACGTGTGGCAGCGTTTGACCGGCACGTCCGCCACTGCGGACACTCACACGTTAGACCGCGGGCATGTTGTCCCGGGAAAACCCTGCGAACGAGGACGCGGGAAGAGGGCCAGCCGTCATCAGGGTAAAATCGAAAGCCGAGCGAAGGTCCGAGCCGAGAACATACTGCCGATGCACGCGCAGGAAATCTCGCCTGATTTTCCGGTAGTGCTGCGGGGTCAGCATATGCCGCATGCGGATTGCGGTCACATGGGCCTGTGGCGCATCTGCGTGTCCTGCCAATGCGACGACACGAGACTTGTAGAAGTGAATGACATCCGTCAGGCAGTGCACCTCCAGCCAGAATACCTCCTTTGCGCGTGCTATCCTGCCGACGTGCGCCCGCATGGTGACTGCCGGTTTCAGCAAAGCGCACTGAAGAACCGCGCCGCCGAGCGTTGTGAACACGACGCGCTTTCCTTCAAACGCGCCCGGCTCCTCTTCCAAAAGCATGCCGATGACGTGGGTGGCGACGCTGGAGCCCATGCTGTGCGAACTGATAAGATACTCGTCGGCATCTTCGTTGATCGCCGTTCGAACAGCATCCTTGCAGCGATCGAGCCATCGGGTGACATCAGCGTCGTCAAGGTTCGCCATGGCGACCGCCAGCTCCCAATCGGCAAACAGATGCAACGTATGCAGCTTTTTCGAGAATGGGAGAAAGAGGCCGTTGAAGAAATAAGTCGCGAGCGGCACGCTCCCCAGAAATCCCCAGGGGGAAAGGCCGAGCAAGCTGGGCGAGGCCGCGATGACAAGGCTTGCCGCAGCTGCCAGCAAGACCAATAGGAATGGAAAGACGAAGAAGAGCCCGAACCGCCAGGCATGCCTGAAGTAAGCAGAACCGCCGCCCTGCCAAATCACCTGCGCAGCGCTATGGAAGCCGGAGAACAACCTCTGCGGCAGCGGTCTCCTGATCAACCGCTGGACGAGCTGGTTGTGATCAAGGATGAAAATTCGGCTGGATGTTTGCCCACTCGGCGCGCTGCAATCGATGTCGAAGGAGGATGCCATCTCGTTTTGACAAAGCGGGCCGATCTGCAGAGCGAGACCCCACACCTTCGCACTTTGATGTGCTGAACGAACATATCGCGCATAGTGCGCTTTCGCGTCCAACGGTTCGAAACCGGGAAAATGCAGAACGACTCTCGTTGCCACCCGGTTGGTCGCAGTCTCTTTACACAATTCTTGAAGGCCTCAAAAAGGGATAGAATCAAAATTCGATTCGAAAAATCGGCGGGGCGTTGAGTTGGATTCCCCTTCGTCTGCGGGATCGTGCCCCGCCGAGTGGTGTAGGTTCTGAGGAGTAAGGTGGCCATCAGTGTTTTCCGCTAGGGTCGGGTTGTTGAAGACCAACCTGACGGAAAGACCACCGATGACCAATGACATGATGGACGTGCGCTCGCTTGTTGAGAAGAGC
>NZ_JBFTOF010000016.1:0-145145 GCF_056397845.1 Rhizobium sp. 05L419 | reverse complement strand
CGGCGGTGGCGCCGAAACTGACCGCGGTGACGGTCTTGCTGTCGCCGGCATCCGGATCGGTGTCGTTGGTCAGCACGTTGCCGCCGGCGGCCACGCCGCCCGAGCCGTTGGCCACCCCACCCTTCTCGGTGGCGTCGCCCGTGTCGGCAACTGCCGTCGGCCCCGTGTTGCCAGATGTCGTGGAGTTGAAGACCACATCGACCCAGTAGTTCGTTCCCTGGAACGTGCTGGTCGGGAGGCTTCCGCTGCCATAGCTGTAGACCCCGTTTCCGCTGGCGGGCGCCGTCAGAGAACCGCTCGTCACATTCGAGGTGAAGTAATTGACAGTTGAAGAATAGTGGCCTGTGTCGGTGTGGTAGGAGGCCGTGTAGGTCGCCCCCGGCGTCAAGGTCACCGGGCTGGAGAAATATGCCGTTTGCCAACCGCTTGCGGTCTCGTTGGTGAAGGTCAGGGTGGCGAGCCTCGTGCCGGTGCTCGACCACAGCGAGCCGGTATGGGTACCGATGTCCTGACTACCCTTATAGAAGCGGATGCCACTGACGGTGCCTGCCGCCGAGGTCTGGAATTTGACCCCGAGTTCGATTGCGGCCGAGTCGTCGGTGTTCACGATCGCAGGCGTCGCACTCGCCGGGAAAAGTGAGATATAGCTTTGCCCGCCGACGATGACCGTGCGCCCAGCCGATGGCGTTTCCAGGTTGATGCTGTCGTCCACGGCGCGCGAGCGAACGACAAAGGTGCCGGCGACCTGCGGCGTCCAGGTGTAGGTCCAGTTCTCATCGCCGGTCGCCGGATGCCAACTGGCACCGTTGTCCGTCGAAACCTCCACGCCCGCAATCACGCCGCCGACGTCCGAGGCCGTGCCTGAAATAGTCACGCTTGCCCCAAGGGCGGCAGTCGCCGGCGCCGTGAGAATGGAGGTCGGCGCTGTGTGGTCGGTCGAAGCGGACGCGGCAACGAGCCCCGATTGCAATGTCCCAGGCTGGATGCCCATGTCGGCAAGCAGATTGACCATTGCTTGCTGGACACGCGGATCGGTCGGGGTCACCTGAAGGTCGTGATTGTCGCTCAGGCCCCAGGCCCAGTAGACGGTTCCGGCGCCGAAGACGAGCGCTCCGCTCGGAGCGCGGTAAAGAGTAAGACTGTGGGTCGAGACGCCGGCGCCGGTCGTATTGCCGTAATCGAGCAGATAGGTGCTTACCGGAAGCGTCGTCGACGACAGCTTGACAAGGCCGGCAGGATCGAAGCCGTTGTCGACCGCGTCGTCCCATTCATAACCGAGGTAGTTCTTCGTCAGCGTTGCCGTCTGCCCGGCCTGGAGGTTGGCGACGCTGGTGTTCCGCCAGAAGCGGAGGTTGGCGTCGTCATAGGGGACGGTGATCGACTGCAGATTGGAGCCGACGTCGTCGACTTTGAACAACTGCCCGGTGAGGGAGTTCTCCGGGTTTCCACCGCCTACGGCGGGCGGGCTGAGGCGCGGGTCGCGGAACGTCCCGGTCCACTCGCTGGAGGGATCGATGCTGGCGCCTGGCGACCAGGTCTCCTTGTAGGAGATCAGCGTGCGGTAGGCCGTGGCGTCGGCGCTCAGGCTGTTGCCCCAGCGGGTACGCCAATAGACTTCGTTGCCGCTCCAAAACTGTAGATTGACGCCCGCATCCCGGGCGGCTTCGACATTGGCCCGCTGCTGACCCGACCAGTACTCGTCGTGGCCGACATCCAGGTACATATTATGATTGAGGAGCAGACTGCCGTAACGGTCCGCATCGACGCCCGACATGTAGGAGACGTCGTAGCCATTCTGTTCCAGCCAGTAGATGCCAGCATACTCGGCGCCGAAGAGATAGTCCTGCGGACCGGCAAACGTGCCGATGCCGCCGCGCGTCACGATCGGCCTGTTGTAGCTGACGGCATAGGCGCGCCCGGCGCCCTGTCCTGTTGCTGGGCCGTTACCGCCATAAAAGTTGGCGCCGCCCCAGCCGTTATAGGCCTGCCAAGTCTCATCCGAGGTCTGGAAGACGATGTCGCTGTGGCTGGCGTCGTCACGCACGATGAACGGGATTTGGTTCGCACCGGTGGTGCCGTCCTGACGCACGAGTTTGGCGATATAGACGCCGGAAACGGCGTCCTCGGGCACGGTCCAGGACGCCGAAACCGCCCAGTTGCCGGCGTCGACCAGGCCGGTCGAGGCATCGCGCAAGGGGTCGGGCTGCGACTGAAATCCTGTGTGCTGCATCGTGGCGACCTTGCGCGCACCCATGCCGCCATAGTAGCCGAGCCGGTATATATCGATGCGATAGTTGGTGGAATCGGTATCGATCTTGAAGCTTATCGTCTTGCCGTTGTCGACGCTTATGTCGGTCGCGAATCCTTCGATGTTGGTGCTGCCCGCGCCGTCGATCCCCCACTCACTCTCAGGATTACCCGTCAGCAGGTTTTCCCTCACGATCGGGTTGTCGGCTGCTGCGACAGCCGCCAGGCTCTGCGTTGCGGCCCTCTGAGTGACGGTCGCGGGTTGGGTAACCGAGCCGGACAGGATGCCGATACCCTTGGATGTGCTGGTGCCCGTTCCTGCCTCACCGCCGCCGGGCAGCGAGCCGGTCCATGCCGCCGATTCGGCCCAATTTGCCGTACCTGTACCTGTCCACCCCGAAAGGTGGGTCAGGTTCCGGCCGAGAAGCGGATCGCTGATCGAGGCGCCGATTATACTCTTGCCAGTCGCGACGTAGTCCGGGCCTTCCGTCAGCCGGGTCCCCGGCAATTGACCGTCCGATTGAAGGATGCCGCTTCCGGGGGCCCAATCGAGAAGGCGCGTTGGAGACGTATAGTAACCGCAGCCGCAAACGCCGTAGGGCAAGCCAAACGCCAGAAAAGCGGGATGTCCGACAAGGTGCGCGGTCGTCTTCGCCGACGGCGCCGATTCCAGGATGACAACGTTGCCAGAAGTGGCAGGCTCGACCGTCACAGTGGTGGTTGCCGGCCCTGCGGCCGTCAGGGCGTGACTTTGCAAAGCGGGACTATGCAGAAGAAATGGTCCTAGTGGATCGCCGCCGATGCGGCTGATGCCCGCGCCGCCGACAGGGAGCGGCGATGCGGTCCACAATGAGGTCGCGGCAACGTCCCTCGCTGATGGTGCAAAGCCCGGCACACCGCCCTCGAGCAGCGGCGCGGCATGTTCGTACGCGTCGGAGACCACGTCTTCGCCCTGCCCGCTCTCGTGCTCATCTAGCGTAGCACTATTGATCGTCAGGTCGACACGCGTGTCGATCTTGGTCCAATCAGCGACCGTCGACGCGGGCGGCGAATAATCCACACGTTTATGCACAAACTTGCGCGGCTCGGCTTTTTGACCGGTGGCCAGCCACCTTGGGGCCAACGAATCTGGCAATAGCGACCTTGAAGTCCACCGACGAGCATTGCGATACATGGGGTGACCCTCTCGCGAAAATTTGCGGGACTCAAATACAAAGGGAACTATGCGTGAGCGCCAGAAGCATAGTCGAAATGGAGGCGAATGCATTGTACCCCCTTCGGCGTAGGTCAAACGGCTAGTCCACGTTTGGCAAATGCCGACGAGCGCGATTTATCTCCCATTGGTCATATGTGCGTCGCATCGGCCATGTCCTTTTTGTTTCCCTTCGCAGAAGGCCTGACGGCGATGTGATGTGTGTCGGAGCCAGGATCCGAGCCACTGTGGCGACTTTTTATCGCCCTCGTGACTTCTGCCCGGAACGAGAAAACTCTGTCATGTTGACCATTGCCTTCTGATCGTGATTGGACTTCATCGCGCGTCGGAGTCACGCTCAGGTCGGAAAGTTCTCGATGGACGAACCAGCTGTCGTATTGAACAGGAGGTTTCGATGAAGCACCACGCCCTTGAACAAATCCAGACCGTCGCCAGCGTCAACCTCGACTATCCGCGCCCGGCGATGTCACGCCGCGAACGCCTTCAGCGCTGGGTCGAACTTTTGGAACGCAGTCCCCATCGCTCGCTCTCAACCCTGCACGAGACTGAATACCAACCGGCTAACGAGCGCGCGGTCATGCACGCCGATCACTCTCCGATCTCGGTGGCGTTTGCCGATCCAATCCTGCGATCCGCTGGACTTGAGAGCGACACCTACGGCGAGGCCAAGCGGTTCTTCGAACTGAGCGACCATCAGTTGCACAGGGTGGTCTGCTTTTGCCATTTCGGATCAAGCGTCAGCGCCGTGACGGCGGCACATCATGTGCGTGCACTGATTGCTGCGGGCGATCGACCCGGGATAGTCGGCAGACTACGCAATATGCTTGGGTGGTAGCGCGTACGGGACGCAAGGTGGCGAATTATCGGTCGCGCCGTGTCGTGACGAGCGAGGCGGCGTGCCCAAATGCCCTCGCTTCTTTGTCTGTCAGCAGTCATGGGCACGTCCCATGGTGACAAGAGCTAGCTTGTCACCTGCTTCAGCTTGCGTGGCTTTTTCTTGGGAGGTTCACCAGCGCGCCTCAGAGCTTCCTGAACATCTCGTTCCAGGCGCTGTGCTTTCAAACGAGCGGTCTTTAGATCGCGATCCTGAACCCTCTTGTCGATGATTTCGTAGGCCGCTTCGGTTGTGGCGTCGAGCTTTGCGGTTCCAGTGAGAGAGCGCTTCCTTGGTTCTTCCTGTTCCATATGCCGGAGATAGCGCGCCGAGGGTCATAGGACAACTCACCGTCCGGCAGATCTGAAATCTCTCTCGCCGGGAAACGGCGGCGGAAGCTGACGCCCGGCGAGCACTCAAGCGCGCGATCTCATTCTTGCCCTCAATCCGTCGCCCGTCTGCCGTGTAATAGAGGAAGCCCCGCTTGCCTTCCCTGCGGGTGATCCCGGTTTCCAGACATGGAGCGTGATCAGCCCGCAGGAGAGTTTTGCTTGCGGTACCGTCGCGTGGATGATGTGGGTTTGAAGCATCGCATTCATGACGGCAGAACACGCAGAAAGCTTGCTGGTTCCGCCAATGTGATCCTCCTCTTGCGCCGAAGATGCGCCCGTTCGCTTTGCTTGCCTGGCCGTTGGCAATCACGATAATATGGACGGGTCTTTCGCCGGCATTGTTTTTTTTGCAATCCATGAAACCGTCCGGCGGGGCTGCGCGTTCTTCGCAAGGAGGAATTGCTATGTCACATTCAAAGGACAACCGCCAAGTTCGCATCCCCGGCCCCGCCGATCGGAGCATCGCCGAGCACTGCAAAAAGTTCGGTATCGGTCCTGCCGAAGAGCGCAAACTCCAGAGATTGCTGGGCAAGCATGCTCCGCTCCATGAACTTCAGGCCAATGCACCGCCAAGGGCCCCCAAATTTCGATGACCGGCGACGCAGGTGGATGAAAATCTGAGAGCCAGCCGGCTGCGCAACTCTCGTCTTGTTGCGGCTGGTGCTCGACACGGGCCGCAAGGACGATCACAATCTCCAGTTTGGCTGATCAGTGTTGGAGATGTGGACTTAAATTGCTTGCTTTTGTTGCAAATAGCGCAGTTGGTGGTTGTTTGGCTTGGAGATGCGACATGATTGAGTTTAGACCTTCGGATCAAAACGAAGTGCGGTCTGCAGAGATCGACCGGCATCTAAAGAAACTCGACCTTGAAATGGCGTCGCCGAATATCAAGGAGATCAAACACGCTGAGCTCAACGCGCTTTATCGTCAGTTGAATGCCGAACGCGATTTGCTCCGTCAGGAACGCGCAAGAGGCGGCAGTGGGGTGCCTGGCTAGAATGCCGGCATGCGGCTGCGCAGTGTTTTGACCAGCCCCTGCCCCAACTGACGGTCTTCCGATGACAAATCAGGGACTACCGCCGTCGGCCAGAACGATCCGTTTGCTCCCCCCGGCGAAGACGGCGGTTGTGGACATCGCGTTTTAAGATCGCTGCGACACAAAAGCATGCTCGCGACACCCGAGCAGTGCCCGCCGCGGGATGGAGCGATCCAAGATCGATCTGCCTGCTTGGTCAGCGTCTCAACGCAGCGAGATCTTTCGCCGCCATTGTGGTGCTCATCGGCAGCGGAATTCGTCCAGTTGCCGACGTGCCGTCGCTTCTGTGCTCTGCTTCCAGCATGTAGTCTCGTGCCAACGGCAACGCATCGACGTTGCGCGTCAGTTGCAGCTGCCAGTTCATGTGCCCCATCCGCCGGAAGGCCAGTTCGGAGCCGATCAGATAGAACTCGAACATGCGACAGAACCGCTCGTCGTAAAGCTTGGCGAGCGTCGCACGATGTTTCGCGAACCGATCGCGCCAATGGGCCAGGGTTTTGGCATAGTGGAGGCGCAGCACCTCGATGTCCGTCGCCCATAGTCCAGACCGCTCCACGACGGACAGAACCTCTGACAGGGCCGGCGAGTAGCCGCCTGGAAAAATGTACTTCGCGATCCAGGGGTTCGTGCTGCCCGGACCGTCGGCACGGCCGATGGCATGGATGAGGGCTACACCGTCATCCTTTAGCATCGAACGCACTTTGTCGAAGAAGGTTTTGAAGTGGTTGATGCCCACATGCTCGAACATGCCGACGGAGACGACCCTGTCGACCGGGCGCGACCAGGATCTATAGTCCATCAGTTCGAATTTGACCCGGTGTTCGAGCCCCGCCTCCCTGGCCCGGGCGCGGGCAGCCTCGAGCTGTTCGGCCGATAAGGTCAGGCCCGTGACGCGCGCATCGAATTCTCGCGCGAGGTAGAGGGCCATTCCGCCCCACCCGCAGCCGATATCCAGGATTTCCAGATCGGGCCGATCAAGTCTCAGCTTCGCTGCAATATGCTGCTTCTTCTTGAGTTGTGCCTCCTCAAGTGTTTCCCCGCCTTCAGGAAAATAGGCGCAGGAATATTGCCGGTCCTCATCCAGCATGAGCGAATAGAGACGCGCATCGAGATCATAATGGTGGGCAACATTGCGCCTTGATCTCGCAGCAAAGTTCAGTTGGTCAAGGTGACGGCGGAACCAGCGCAGCTTTTCCATGAGCTTGTCGAAGGGGTGGCTGCCACCTTCCATCGAATTCATCGCCAGAAAGTCGAGGGTCTCGAACAGGCTGCCCGGAGCCGGTTCGAGATCACCGTCCATATAGGCCTCGCCCAGCGCTAGCGCCGGGTTGAGCAGCAGACGGCGTTCGGCCCTCTTCGTGCGTATGGTGAGCGATGCATGCGGTTCCTCGCCAGTCCCGAAGACGCGCTTCAGCCCGTCAGGGAACGTAACAGTAAGGGTTCCGATTTTAATCAGATGTCTTAGCGCGAGCTCAAGCAACATTTCCAATACCCATTCATCGTCGGAGCGCAAACGACCGTTCACGCTGGCTGCGTGTCATGCTGGCAATGCTATAGGCAAAAACGTCTAAGGGTCGCCGGCCAGGTCAGGTCGGCGGCCTCCGGAAGGAGGGGCTCAGCCGGTCCCGCACCGGCTTGGGCCAAGGCGGGACCAGTCTTTCCGCCGGTCACTCCATGCAGCACCCATTTTGCATTCATTGCTCATGGGCAACCTCCAAGCCGGGTGAAGGGGGGCGCGACGGTACGTTTGAGGAGGCAGCCGCCTCTGGCCGACGGAACGGAAGCGCCGCCAAAGCGATTTCGACGACACGCCGCAGTTCATCACGGGTTCGACCAGCTTTGGCCTGGCAAGCTGTTCCCAGTGCCAGCGTCACAACGAAGCGTGCAAGATCGGCGGGATCGCAATCAATCGGCAGATCACCGACGTCCCTGGCGCGTATCAGCCTTGCGCACAACGCGATTTCGATACCGACGCGTCGATCGATCAGGGTCTTTCGGATTGGCTCCGCCTCGTCCGAGCATGCCACTGCACCATTCAATGCCAGGCAGCCGGTCGGTGTTTCCGCATGGGTTTGCGCGTCGACATACCCATAGACCAGTCGTGCAACGGCGACGTCGACCGAAGGTTCCGCCAACGCCTCTTCAATGAATCCCATGTATTCGGCATCGTAGAACTGCAGGGCTCGCCGGAACAGCTCTTCCTTGTTGCCAAAGGTTCCGTAAAGACTGGGACGGGTGATCCTCATTGCATCGGTGAGATCCGACACAGACGTGCCGTCATAGCCCTTTTCCCAGAACAGTCGCACTGCTGATGCCAGTGCTTCTGTTGCGTCAAATTCTTTTGGCCGGGCCATGATGCGCTTCGTCCATTTCCTACCAATCGGTATGTAACCAGATCCTCCCACGCCTGTCCAGACATGGCGTCGAATTTCATACCAATCGGTAGCCACGTCGATGCGGCGGGCGGATCAGTGGTATTTTTGCCGACCGGCCAACCCGTCTTGCCCCCGCCGGCTGCTCAAGCCATCCCGATCTTGTCCTGCGTCATCGTGTCGAAGTCGGAAGCATCGTGGCGTTCGTGAAGTTGCTCGGAAGGGTCGCCGGCCAAGCGATTGACCATACGCCCGCGCTTGACTGCCGGACGCCCTGCGATCTCGGCCGTCCAGCGCTGCACATTCTTGTAACTCTGGACATCGAGGAACGCACCTGCTTCGCCGTAGGCTTTGCCTTGGGCCAGATTGCCGTACCAGGGCCAGATCGCGATGTCAGCGATTGAATATTGGGAGCCGGCCATGAACTGGTTGTGTGCAAGGTGCCGATCAAGCACGTCAAGCTGGCGTTTCACTTCCATTGAGAAGCGGTCAATGGCGTATTGGATGTGCATCGGAGCGTAGGCGTAAAAATGACCGAAACCGCCGCCGAGATAGGGGGCTGATGCCATCTGCCAGAACAGCCAGTTCATCGTCTCGGTGCGTGCAATGTGATCCTTCGGTAGAAAGGCATCGAACTTGTTGGCGAGATACAGCAGGATCGCGCCGCTTTCGAACACACGGGTGGGCTCCGGCGTGGAGCGATCCAGGAGAGCCGGAATTTTCGAGTTGGGATTGACGTCCACGAAGCCGGAGCTGAACTGCTCTCCATCGCCAATCCTGATCAGCCAGGCGTCGTATTCCGCACCTTCGTGGCCAGCGGCCAGAAGCTCTTCAAGCATGATTCCGATCTTCACGCCGTTCGGCGTCGCCAGCGAGTAAAGCTGCAAGGGATGTTTGCCTACAGGCAGTTCCTTCTCATGCGTCGCTCCTGCGATCGGGCGATTGATATTTGCAAACTGGCCGCCATTTCCCTTCTCCCAGGTCCACACCTTGGGGAGCTCGTAACCGGCGGGAAAATTGTCAGCGGAGGATTTTTCAGTCATGAAGATTTGTCCTTATTGAGAGAAACGCATGGGGCATGGAGGGCAACCATGCACAAAGGTAAGCGCGACGCTGAGCGGCGCAAGATGTGGAATTAGATAGTGCTTCTTCCAAAGCCGGTCGAAGCTTCGGGTTCCTCAATGGAGGCGAGTTGAGAAAAAGTGTTCTCGCGTTGCGTCTGTGCCGCCATCAACTTCAGAGCAGCTACGGGGTGTCGATCGTTGCTTTCCAATGACCTCCGGGCTCTGGAACAAAAGCCACGCATCGGTGTTTCATCACCGACCGCGGGGATCTTCATCTCCCGCAGTCACTCCGGCGGAGAGCCCGAGAGTTCTCCGCCGCCTTTTCACAACCCAAACCCGGGGGACTCTTGAGATGTTTAGAAGAATCGTACTCATTAGCGCAACACTCGGCGCACTAGCATCCTGCACAGCCACCGAGCAAGGAACAGCCATTGGGGCTGGCACCGGCGCAGTTATTGGCGGAGCTGTTTCCAACAGCTGGGGCGGAGCAGCTGTCGGTGCGGTGGCGGGAGGTTTGGCAGGGGCGCTGATCGGCCAATCGACAGAACGTCGCGGCTATTGCGTCTATCGTGATCGTTACGGCCGGACCTATGAAGCACGTTGCCGTTGAGCCGGCAAAATGCAATCGCCGCCTTCCCAATGGGGAGCGGCGGTGACACCGGCGAGGGCTGAGCGTCTATGTCATGCGTTCAGGCCGACCGCTTTGCGCCCGTCGCGGGACCAGCCAAGCCGCGGTGCGACGAGCGTAGCGAAGTCCTGGATGATCTGCCGGTATTCTTCATCCTCGAACTCATAGGGAAGTTCGAGCCTGAGTTCGCTGATATGAGGCAGAATGGGATCGGCGAACAGACGGTGAAGGATCTCGTCGGACGTACCGACGATATCACGGGCATAAAGGGTGCGTCGGTCGCCCTGCGGCGTCAGCGTTCGCCCGTCGCGTCCCGCCGCGTAGGCGCGATAGCGTCGTCGTGTGATAGCGTCGGCACCGTCGAGCGGGACAATTACACGCCCGAGTGCGACCCGTCCCTGTCCGCCCGCCCTCCTGTAGGCGTCGAGCTGACGGCCTTGCGCGACGAAGAAGTCGTCGGTTTCCTCGCCTGTCGTGACGTTGCCAATCAGGAGGTTGAAGCCGTTTTTGCCCGCCCAGCCGGCGGAGCGCAACGATCCGCCCCCATACCAGATACGGTCGATCAGCCCTTTCGCAAAGGGCTGCAGACGCGGCCGCTGCGGCCCGAAGGGCGTTTTGATGACGGTGGTCTCGTCACCAAGATAGTGTCCGCGCAGGTTGTCTGCGAACCGAAGCACCCGATCATGCAAGAAGCCGTGCTTTTCCCAGTCACCGTCGAACGCGAGCGGGCCGATGAGATCTGCATGCAGCGGCTGACCGGCACTCAGGCCAACATTCAATCGCCCGCGCGAAAGAACGTCCACCATCGAAAGATCTTCGGCAAGTCGATAGGGATTTTCATAGCCGATCGGGATGACCGCAGTTCCAAGCTGGATCCGCTTTGTCCGCTGCGTCGCCGCGGCGAGAAATGCCGTTGCCGATGAAATCCCGGGCTCAAGATGCCGCTGGCGTGCCCACGCGCTGTCAAAACCCAGCTCCTCGCCATAGGCAAGCAGTTGCAGTGTCTTTTCCAGACCTGAAATCGGATCACCGTCGGGATAGTTCCCCGGCGTCAGGAATCCGATATGGCCTATCGAAACGGATTGATCGCTCATCGTCTCATCCTCAGGACTTCGGCAGGCCGGGAGGATTTGTTTCCGATTTCGGCAGGGCCTCTTCGTTGAGTTGCCAGCGATTGAGTATTTTGGCGTAGACACCGTCGGCAATCAGCCCGTTTGTCGAGACGGTCAAGGCGTCGGCAAGACCGCCTCCCTTGCGGGTCGTTATGGCTACGTCGGAGCGCTCGGGCCAGCCGGCACTCAACGTCCCGACGCGCTTGATGTTCCTGTCGCGGGCGGCGATGTAGATAAGCTGCGCATGCGGCTGAACGATTACGTCGGCCCGGCCGGATGAGAGCGCCAGAAGGCTCGCGGCCTCGTCGTCGTAGTATTGCAGCTCCAGCGGCTTTAACCCCGCCGCAACGTTCTCGTCGTTCCATTTGAGCAGGATGCGCTCCTGGTTGGTGCCTGCGCCGACGATGATCCGCAGCCCTGCTGCGTCCTTCGGTTCCTTGATGGATGAAACCGGGCTGTCAGCTTTGACAAAGAAGCCGTGCAGACCCTGTCGATAGGTGGAAAAGTCGAACTTCTCCTTGCGTTGTTCTGTTACGCCGACGTTCGAGATGACGGCGTCGTACTTGCCGGATACAAGTCCGAGCGGCCAGTCGATCCATGCGACGGGCACCAGTTCAAGCTTCAGCCCAAGGCTATCGGCGACAGCCAGAGCATAGTCGGGGTCAGCCCCGACTACAGTCTTCGCATCCGTCGCATATGTCGCCAGAGGCGGCCCACCGGGGCTCACGGCAACCGTGAAGGTGCCCGGCGTGACGAACTTGAAGTCTTGGGGAATGGCAGCGATTGCCGCATTGTCCCGCTCCGCACGGATGCGGCCAGCCTGCTCCGGGCTGAGATCGAAATCCGCCGAATGTGCCGGGTTGACGGCAGCAAAGAGAATAGCCGCAATGGCCATGAGCGAGGTTCGCAACGTCCAGGTGGTCATGTGTCCGCAATCTCCAAATGGTGACCAAACATTAAAAAGGCCGGCGCCATTGTGGGGCGCCGGCAGTTGCTACGAAGATCAAGAGCCGCTCTTTGGAAGGCCGGGTGGGTTTGTCTGCGCCTTCTCGATCGCCTCCGGCGTGAGCTTCCAGGTCTCTAGAACCTTGTGGTAGTCACCGCTGGCGATGAGGTCGTTGATGACGTCCGTCAGCGGATCGGCAAGGCCGCTTCCTTTGCGGGTGGTGACGGCGATCTCAGCCGTGATGGGCCAACCGCCACTGACGGTGCCGACCAGCTTGGTCTTGCCGTTGATGCCGGCTGCGTAGGCCTGGGTGGCGTTGACGCTGAACACCGCGTCAGCGCGACCCGACTGCACCGCAAGATCCTTGACAGCATTGTCGTCGTAGTACTGGACCTCGATCGGCTTGAGGCCGGCGGCAACGTTCTGCCTGTCCCATTCGAGCAGGATTTTTTCCTGATTGGTTCCGGCATCGGTGATGACCTTCAGCCCGGCGATATCTTTCGGCGCCTTGATTGCCGCTATCTGGCTATCAGCTTTGACGTAGAAGCCCAGTTCGTCCTTTCGATAAGTCGAAAAGTCGAACTTCAGCTTCCGTTCTTCGGTCACGGTAACATTGGAGATGACCGCGTCGAATTTGCCGGAAACCAATCCGAGCGGCCAATCCGCCCATGCGACCTGCACCAACTCCAGCTTCCTGCCGAGGCTGTCGGCGACCACCTGGGCCAGGTCGACATCATAGCCAATGACGGTCTTGGAATCAGAGGCGTAATCATGGAGCGGGAGGTTGCCGCTTGTGCTGATACCGATCGTCAAGACGCCGTCATTGACGAATTTGAAGGTTTTCGGCACTTCAGCGATCCGCTTTTCGTTCTTGGCCACTCGCAACCGGTTTGGCTGCTCCGGGCTGAGATCGAAGCCGTCGGCTGCCTGCACGGGCGCGATCGCCACCGCAGTCAATGCGATGGCTCCTGCCATCAGAAGTTTTGTCTTATCCAGAAAGTTCATTTTCCCGTCTCCATTTTCACGTTATGGTTGCATGCACTGCCGTGCCGCTCCGACCGTTCGATGCATCGGAACAGTTCAAGTCATTTCGGTCAGAGGACCTTTGCGAGGAACTCCCGCGTGCGCGCGTGTGCGGCGGTTGCGAATATTCGCGATGGCGGGCCTACCTCGATCACGTTGCCGCCGTCCATAAAGACCACGGTGTCAGCCACTTCCCGCGCAAAGCCGATTTCATGCGTCACGATAATGAGCGTCGTGCCGGTGCGCGCCAGCTCCTTGATGACATCGAGCACCTCGCCTACCAGTTCCGGGTCGAGCGCTGAGGTCGGCTCGTCAAAGAGCAGCACCTTCGGGCGAAGAGCCAATGCTCGGGCAATTGCCACGCGCTGCTGTTGGCCGCCGGAGAGTTGGCGAGGATAGGCATTGATCTTGTCTGCGAGGCCGATGCGGGCGAGCAGATCCCCTGCTAGGCCTATCGCATCGTCGCGACCCATGCCGCGCACCTGGATAGGCGCTTCGATGAGATTTTCCAGAACGGTCATGTGTGGAAATAGATTGAAGTTCTGGAACACCATGGCGATGTCGGCACGACGCTTCAGGATATCCTTTTCCTTGAGCTCGAACAGCGTGTCGCCGTGCTGTTGGTAGCCGACCAGTTCGCCATCGACGGAAATGAACCCCTCGTCGACACGCTCGAGGTGATTGATCGAGCGCAGAAGCGTCGACTTGCCGGAGCCGGACGGCCCAAGGATCACGGTCACACTTCCGGCCGGAATGGTGAGTTCGACGTTGTTCAGAACCTTCAACGGGCCAAAGCTCTTGGAAATACCGTGAATCTCCACCGCTCCCCCACCACGGATCGCGGGCGCATCATGAAAGCCGGCGCGAACGACGACACGATCGACGACGGAACGTTGCGGGCGCACCGGCCTGAAGCGGTCGCGGAAGGCTTGGAACGGGAGAGGAACCGGATTGCGCAGCGCACCCTTGGCGAAGTAGCGCTCGATGTAGTGCTGGGCAATCGACAGCACGGTCATGATGATTAGGTACCAGACAGTGGCGACCATCAAGAGAGGGATGACTTCCAGGTTGCGGCGGTAGATAACCTGAACGGTGTAAAACAACTCGGGAAGCGCCAACACGTAGACCATCGACGTTCCCTTCGCCAACCCGATGATTTCGTTGAACCCGGTCGGCAGGATGGAGCGCATCGCCTGCGGCAGGACGATACGAAGGGCCTGGCGGCGACGGGGAAGACCAAGCGCCGCTGCCGCTTCATGCTGGCCCTGATCGACGGAAAGAATGCCGCCACGTACGATTTCGGCAAAAAAGGCAGATTGATTGAGCGTCAGGCCCAGGAAAGCGGCTGCGAAAGGTGTCAGCAGCTGAACCGTGGGATAGCTGACGAAGATCGTATCGGTGAACGGGACGCCTATGGTGATGGTCTCGTAGAGGTATCCGAGATTGTTCAACACCAAAAGCAGAACGATCAAGGGAATTGATCTCACAAGCCAGATGTATCCCCACGATAATCCTCTCAGCAACGGCGACTTTGAAACCCGTGCCAGCGCCAGAAATGTCCCGAGAATTGATCCGGAAACGGCCGCGAGTGCCGTCAGAAGCAGCGTTCTCCCGAGGCCGACCAGAATAGGTTCGGCGAAAAACCACTCGGCAAAGACGCCCCATCCCCAGCGTGGATTTGTGAAGGTTGAATAGAGGATCGCAGCGATGACGACGGTCGCAAAGACTGTGCCCGCAAGGCGGCCAGGATGGCGCGCCGGCACGATCTTGTAGCGCGAATAGTCCTGCTTTCGGTGGACCGTCTTCACGCCTATATCGGCGTTCGAGAACTCTGTCGTCAATGCCATTGCGTTTCCCCTTGTTTCGTTGTCCGCCGGCTAGGCCCTCTGTGCCGCGCGCTGTTCTTGCTGCTGCCTGCCCGCCGCGGCCAGATGGCGGATGTCCTTCTCGAAGGGCAGCGACTTGTAGATTTCGGGATCGATGCTGGGATCGAAAAGCGCGGTGTAGCCGTAGTTCAGGTAGAGACCCACGGCCTCCGGCTGGCGAAAGCCCGTGGTCAGATAGATCCGGGAATAACCTTGCCTTGCGGCCTGCGCCTCCAGCTCGACGAGAACTTTGCGGGCAAGGCCCTGGCGACGCAGATCCGAGCGCGTCCAGATCCGCTTGAATTCGGCGGTATGATCGTCATAGCGCTTGAAGGCTCCGCCGGCGATCGTCTCGCCATCGCGAAGAAGGAGAACGAAATTGCCGAAGGGCACCGAGAAGGCTTCGGGCGGATAACGATTGAGTTCCGCCGCCGCGCCCTCTTCATTGAAGTAGTTGCCGTATCGGCTGTCATACTCGTGGATCAGTTCATCGACGAGCGGCTTTGCACGCGCGTCGAGCGGGGTCGTATAGAGAAAGCTGTCGCCCATATCGGTCGCCTGTCCTGTCTACTGGAGAAACGTTTCCGCCAGACGCACCCAATAGCGGGCAGCTGGGGCAATGATTGCGTCGTTGAAGTTGTATTGGGCGCTGTGCAGCGGCGCGCTGTCGCCATTGCCCACGAAAAGGTAGCTTCCGGGCTGCGCCTGCAGCATGAAGGCGAAATCCTCGCTTGCCGTACGCGCGCGAAACCCGGCTTCGACCGCCGCTGCCCCCAGCGCGTCGACGGCGACCTGGCGGGCGAACTCGGTCTCTTTGGCGTGGTTGACAAGCGCCGGAAAGCCGAGCCGGTAATCGACGTCGGCGCTCGCGCCAAAGCTCTCGGCTTGGGCGCGAGCAAGCGATGGAATGCGCTCCTGCAACTGCTGGCGCACGCTATCGCTGAAGGATCGCATGGTCAGCTTTAGCTCCACGCTTTCCGGGATGACATTGGAGGCCGTACCGGCATGGATCGAACCGACTGTCACCACGGCCATCTCCTGGGGATCGACATTGCGCGAGACCACGCTCTGCAGCGCCGTGATGAACGACGCGGAGGCAAGGACTGGATCCACTGATCGATGCGGTTCTGCGCCGTGCCCGCCTTTGCCGACGATCCTGATGATTGCCTGGTCGACCGAGGCCATTGCCGGCCCAGCCACGAAACCGAATTGGCCCGTCGCAACACCTGGCCAGTTGTGAAGCCCGAAAACCGCGTCGACCGGGAAGCGATCGAACAGGCCCTCAGCGATCATCTTGCGCGCGCCCGCGCCGATCTCCTCCGCCGGCTGGAAGATCAGCCGCAATGTGCCGCTGAACTTGCCGCTCTCGGCAAGATAGCGCGCCGCAGCCAGGAGGATCGATGTGTGCCCGTCATGTCCGCAGGCATGCATGACACCGGGGTTGTTGCTCGCGTAGGATAGCCCGGTCGCTTCCTCGATCGGCAGCGCGTCCATGTCGGCCCGAATGCCGATCCGCTTTTCTCCCTCACCGCGCCTGAGTGTGGCGACGATGCCGGTTCCGGCAATCGCCGTCGCCACCTCGTAGCCCCAGGAGGAGAGCTTCGATGCGATAATCTTGCTCGTGCGACGCTCCTGGAAGGCAAGCTCCGGATATTGGTGCAGGTCCTTGCGGAGCGCGATGAACTCGTCGAGAAAACCGGCGATGACTTGCTCGACCGGATCGTGCGTGCGGACGTTCTTGGGAATTGCGTTCATGATCGTTCGCGCCGCGCCTCAGGCACCGACGGCCTTTCCGCGTTCGATGTCTTCCAAAGGTGGCGCGTAGCGGCTTTCGCGATACGGCAGGCCCAGGTGATCCCGCAGCGTCTCGCCCTTCAGAACGGGATCGAAGTAACCCCGCTGTTCAAGGATCGGCAGGACGTATTTGGCGAAATCTTCGAACCCTTGGGCAATCACCGGAAACCCGAGGATGAAGCCATCGGCAGCACCCTCGTCGACCCATCGGACGATCTCGTCGGCAATATGGTTGGCTGTACCAATGAAATCCGTACGCGGCGTGGCGACATCGAGCGCCGTTTCGCGCAGTGTCAGGTTTTTGTCGCGCGCCGTTTTCTTGATCCGATCGGTCGTTGCGCGGAAGCTGTTTTTCCCGATATCGCCGAGCTCGGGAAAGGGCGCGTCGAGCGGATAGACACTGAAATCGTGGTGGTCGAAGAACCTTCCGAGATAAAGCAGGGCTTCATCGATGGTGACAAGGCTTCGGATCGCCTGATACTTGCGCTCCGCTTCATCGGCTGTTGCGCCGACGATGGGCCCGATGCCGGGATAGATGCCAATGTCGGACGCCCGTCTGCCTTGCGCAATCGCGCTCTGTTTAACCTGTTTGTAGAAGGCTTGAGCCTCCGTGATCTGGCCGCCGTTGGTGAAGACCGCATCGGCGTGCTTGCCAGCAAGTCTCACCCCGGAATCAGACGCTCCCGCCTGAAATACAACCGGCTGACCTTGCTTTGAACGGCCGATGTTCAAAGGCCCCTCAATGCGGAAGAAGCGGCCCTTGTGATTGAGGCGACGCAATTTGCTTTTGTCGGCATAGACCCCGGTGTCACGGTTGCGGACGAAAGCGTCGTCGTCCCACGAATCCCAGAGGCCCTTGATCGCATCGATATACTCCTCTGCGATCTCGTAGCGCAGTTCATGCTGCGGATGTTCCCGGCTGTAGTTTCGGCCAGACCCCTCCAGCGGCGAAGTCACCGCGTTCCAGCCTGCCCTGCCGCCGCTGATGAGATCGATTGAAGCGAATTGGCGCGCAATGGTGAAAGGGTCGCTGTAGGAGGTCGAGACCGTCCCGACGAGGCCGATCTTCGAGGTGGAGGCGGCAAGTGCCGAGAGCACGGCGATCGGCTCGAAGCGATTGAGAAAGTGCGGGATCGATTGCTCATTGATATAGAGGCCGTCGGCCACGAATGCGAAGGCAATGCCCGCCTCCTCGGCCTTGCGGGCCGTCCTGACGAAGAAGTCGAAGTTGGTGCTGGCGTCGGCAGGTCCGCTGGGATGCTTCCAGGCGTTCATGTGGCCACCCGGGCCCTGCAACATGATACCAAACGTGATGTTTTTCTGAGCCATAGGAACAATCCTCCTGGAGCAATTTCAGGCGACGAGGGAAAGCCGCTCTTTCGCGAGCAGCTCAATGGAGTTCAGACGCTCGGCGGTGGTCAGGGCGGGGGTATCGAGAATGAATTCCTTGACACAGTATCGATGATGGAGCTCGTCCAGCTCCTTGCGGATCTGCTGGGCTGTGCCATGCAACACGCTCGGGATCTTCTCCTCGATCCGATAGTCGTCAAAACCGGACTGCCGGGCGAATTCTACGGCCTGCTCTTCGCTGCCGACGTTGACGCTCTGGCCGTTGGGCAGGAAGACCTTTACGATTCTGAGGTCGCCGACGCGTTCGCGGGCATGCTCCTTACTTTCGGCGGCAAAGGCGGCGAGCGCAAGAATTGGAATTTTGCCGTTGGTTGCGCGTCGATAGGCTTCGAAGGTCGTGTGGAGATTGTCCGGGTCACCATTCAGATGGCCGGCAAAAACAAGCTCCCAACCCTTTTCAGCTGCAAGCTCGGCACTTTCGACCGAGGCCCCGAGCAGAAAGCGTTCCGGCGCGACCGCCGGAATCGGTGTCGCGACGGCACCATCCGGATCGGAGGGGCTCGAAAGGTAGAAGTTGATGTCGGAAAGCTGGTCGGCGAAGTTCGGCTTGCGCGCCGGATCTACCGCCGCCTGCAGCGCCCTGGTCGACAGCGGAAAGCCGCCCGGCGCTTTCCCGACGCCGAGGTCGACGCGGCCGGGCGCCAGCGAGGACAGCAGGTTGAAGCTCTCCGCCACCTTGTAGGCGCTGTAGTGCTGCAGCATGACGCCGCCGGAGCCGACACGTATTTTGGACGTTCTGGCAAGCAGATAGGCAATCAGCACCTCGGGAGCCGAACTTGCGAGATTGTCCATGCTGTGGTGTTCGGCCACCCAGAAGCGGTGGTAGCCGAACTGCTCTGCCTTTGCTGCGAGGTGAGCCGTCGCCTGCAGAGCCTGGCTGGCGTTCTTCCCCGCCTCGACGGGACTTTTGTCAAGAAGGCTCAAAAGGTAGGTCATGGAGCGATGAATCCTCAAATTATTAGTCTATAAAATCAGTAGACAATATAGTTTATAAGGAAGGACGTTCTCTTTCGGACCCGGCAAGGAGAAAAAAGTCGCTCGCAACCAGCACAGCAGATGATTGGTTGACCGCATGCCGTTTAGCCGGCACCGCAGCTTTCCAAGGAAAACTCGGTGACCAAGCCCCGCGTMATACAAAGATTGCTATCGCTTCCCGTCCGCTTGGAGCGCCGGCTCCGGACAACGTCAGGTCGAGGAAACGGCAGTTCCGGAACTCTTGGAAGGCGAGGTTCCTCTGGAATTCGTCTATCTGTTGCTTGATCCATACAAGCGCGGCCGTACGGATGATGCCAATCCCACGCCGAACCCGGTCGACATCGGCGCCTCGGCGAACGGATACCGCCACCAAAATTTGCAACCCTCAGCTCCGACAATTGGTCCGTTGGCGGCTCACGATCGCGAGTGGTAGATTGAACTGATCTCGCTTGCGACGAGCTTTTGCAGTTGCCAGAGATTCCGATCCCGAATGCCATGCTGCTCCAGATGCAGTACAGTCATATACAGATACTCTGCGCATGAGCCCGTGTGACCGCATGCGCGCGCAAGCACGCGCGCCACGGACGACAAGGGCAACTTCGAGGACACATGCTCGCCTCGGGGGTTGGCCCAGAAGACCAGGGCCCGCAAGGCGCCTTGATCTGTCTCGATATTGATCCAACGGATTGCGTCAACGCCTTCGCGCGAACCGATCTCCCGCCGCAACAATCGACGGATCTGGCCAAGCCGGTCATCATCTGGCAAGCGATATGCGATGCCCGCACAGCGCCCGCCACGGTCGAGCGCCATCATCAATCCCGGCTGTTCCGGCGTGCCCCGCCAGCGATTGAGCCGCAAACAGAACGAACGGTGCCAGCCGTGCGCAATCGCCTTGCGGCTATCGACGGCGTCGAAGTCGGGCTTCCAGATCAGTGATCCATACGCGAAGATCCAGAGGGGCCGTTGCAGGCTTTCGTAAAAGATGCGCGCGGCAGTAGCCTCGAATTCCACCTCGTTCATGGGCGTGCGTTGCGGGTCCGGGCCGAGATCCTCTTCCCTCCGGAAGCAGAGCGCCACAAGTGCAGAAGTCAAGGACATGCCACTGTCGCTGGTCATCAGATGTCTTTCTGCAGTGTCGTGCGCACCCAGCTTGCTTTGCGTGCTCGATGGACGGCAGCTCTCCTCGTCTCGGCCTCCCCACTGTTTAGTGGGGACAACTGCGACGATCGGCCAGAAGGAAGTCAGATGAGGCCGATCACCAAGGCTAAAATAAAGGCAAACGACGAAACGACGGCGCCGACCCCTATGCCGTGCATGGCCTTGGACTGAATGGTCTTGAAATCCGACTGCCGCAGTGGTCGACGAAGGTCAAAAGCGAGCGCCATTGTCGACCCCTCAGTACCAAGGTCCTGGTGCAGAACTCCAGTAATAGAGCTCGTATTCATATGGCGCACGCTCGCCCTCGTCGCGCGCGTGATTTGCCGTAGTGTTCTTTGAAAGCCGCTCGCGTGACAACTTCGATTTCGTCATTTAAGCGATGAGCGAATGCCGACGCGCGTTCGCAAGCAGTGCGTGATACGACGCGAACGGCCCGAAGAGCATGAAGAGGCGATTCTCCTCCTTTTTCTCCAGGCGATACCGACGCGAAAAGTCGAACACGCTCCATAACTCTTCGGATTGAGCCCCTGCATGCGCATTGATCATCTTGCCTCCTTGCAGAGCCGCATCGTTCAACATCGCAACTCGGAGGCGCCAGGCATCCGTTGCAATCCGCGCGCGGCGAAAAGCGCAGTCTGGCATCAATATTGTCTATAAAATTACTAGATTAAAGGAATTGTCGCCTTCGAGGGGGGGCGCCAAAGAAAAATCCATCTTCCGTGCACGTCCTGGGCATGGAATTGCTTCTGAAGACGTCAGGGGCATCCGTCGTGGGGCCGTGGCGTTACCCCGGAACATGAGGGCCCCTCCGGGCCCACGATTTCTTTCTTCGGACGTTGTTTTCCATCGTTTTTTCCTCGATTTGTCTCACCGAAATTCCGGCTTGATGAAAGTGGGATATTTTTACGGGGCCACATAGCTCTTGCGGTGCTCGAAACCGGCATCAATGATCCGCTTGGACTGTGCGGCTTTGGTGTAGTGCTACGCCATCTTGGAATCAGACCAGCGGAAAATCTTCATAAGCTGGTGTCCGGTCGCACCGGCCTCGGCGAGTATGGTCGCGGACACCTTTGTCAGGCCGTGCGGCGAGCATTCCGGCAGACCCGCGTTGTTGCACCACTGGCGCATCGTGTTTCCGAAGCCATTCGAGCTGAATGCCAATGCCTTACGATATTCTGTGCCGCGAAACGTCGGTTCGTCATGCGTCATGGCATCCAGCGCCTCACGCAGCCCCTCAGTGACCGGCAGGATGAGCCATTGCACGCGCTGAGCCCTTCTGTGGCGAGATATCAATCCGATCGCCGACCAGATTTTTCCTGCCAAGCTTAACCAGGTCCGAGCGATGACGCCCAAATTCAGCATCAGCTCCATTGCAGGGAGATAGCTGAGCCACCCTCAAGATCTGACCCATCCTGATGGGTTGAATAATTGGCAAAAATGCGTTAAATGATCCATTTAAAGGGTCAATTAATGCGACTTACGCTCCAAACCCATTTTAACCGCGAGTGGCATCACGCCGCTACGCTGGAGCTCCAGGACGACGCGGCCGGCTTCCAGGGCGCGTCCATCGTCGACTATGATCTCGACTATTTCGTCACCGTGGCATCGGCGGAATTCGCGGAGGGGAAAACGGTCCGCGACAATCGCGGCTTGTCGATCCGTTATCCTGTTGACCTTGAAAACCGATATAGCCGCAGTTGGCCACCGTTCCTTTTAGATCTGATGCCCCAGGGGCATGCAAGGCGGAAGCTTGCCGAGCACCTCGGGCTTGCTGAAGGGGCGCGTGCTTCCGATCTGCCTTTGCTACTCCGATCGGCGACAGGCGGAATAGGTAATATCCGAATCAAGGAAGCTGCCGACGCCGAAGTGGAACGGCTACGCGGCCTACAGCGCCAAGGCGTGACAGAAGCGGAAATCCTCGAGCGGTCGGATCGTTTCATGGAAGTTGCCGATCGCTTCGGAATGCTTGCCTCCGGCTCAAGCGGCCTGCAAGGCGAATGGCCGAAGGTCTCGATGACCCAGGTGAATGACGGGCTCTATTATCCTGACAGCTTCGTGACCGATGATGAGGCTGTGCGCCACGTCATCGTCAAGCTGGTGCGAAGCAACGAGCCTGTGGACCGCTTGATTCTCGAAGGCGAAGCCCTCTATTCGCGGATCGCCCAAGAGATCGGTCTGAATGTCAGCGAACCATCAACCTATGCCGAAGGCGTGCTGATTATCCCACGTTTCGACCGCAAGAGGGGAGAAGGCGGCGGAACCATAAGACTGGGACAGGAGAGTCTCGTGTCCGCAATCGGCGTTGCTGATTTCGGCCATGTCGGCACGCATGAGGCCTATATCGACGTTCTGCGCCAATTTTCGGCCGATCCCATCGTGGACATTGTCGAATACCTGAAGCGCGACATCGCCAACCTGGCGCTCGGCAATCCCGACAATCACGGCCGGAACTCGGCACTGAGCAAGCACCAGGACGGCACGATCCATCTGTCTCCGCTCTTCGACTTCGCACCCATGCGGCTCGCCAAAGAGGGGATTGTTCGTTCCACCCGATGGGCTTTAATGCGTGACCGTGGTCGAGATCATCTTCCCGATTGGAAGAGCATCTGCTTAGAGCTGATGCCCGATCCCGACGAGCAGAAAGCTCTCGCGGATTCGCTTTCCACATACGCCGAACACTTGCGGCAGGTGCCATGCATGGCGAAAGACATGGGTGCTTCCCCCGAGGTTCAGGACCGAGCGATGGGGCGCTGCATTGAAATCACAGATAGCGTTCTGGCGGCGTGCTCGTGATGCTGAATGGGAGCTGACATATGGCCCGCTGGAAGAAGCCCACTAAGGAACAAATTCTGGAAAACCGCCGAACACTGGCAGAGCGCGCGCGAAATGGTGAGTTGCGATTGCCTAATGCCGTGGAGGAAATCCGCAAAGGGTTCGGAATGACACAAGAAGAGTTTGCCAAGACCCTGGCGCTCACAAGGCGCCAGGTGGCTGAGATAGAAGCAGGTACGGCAAACCCAACGCTTGAAACGTTTGACAAGATTGGTCGGCTATTTGGATTTGCGGTCGGGTTTGTGCCCAGAACGACGAACGCCAGCCAAACATAGAGGTTTGAGGGCGCCATCCCCGCCGCGTCATTCTTGCCGCGCCTCACATGCGGCTTGGCCAACTGAGGCGCGATCAATCTTACTTCGTGCCCGAAGGAACCAAATAGCCTCGCCCAATGATGAGAGCCTCCGCGCGCTTCGAGTCCGATGGTCGTAGGCGCCGCTTTCTGGAAGAATTTCACCATCTTCCTACGCGCAAGCTTCTAGCGCAGGATTGGTCGCTCGCCTGCATTCACGCCATGCAATTGGAAAACGTTCTTTGACGTATCCATACCAAGTCGGATAAACTGTTCCACGAACGGTCTCCCTCGATTGAGCTTTCAACGAACTCACTCTGGCACGTCGGGATGGCGTCTGGAAAGCTGTCACTGGCGCCGACGCCTGATCTCAGAAAACGGCAGTAGCGATTGCAAGCCGCCGATAATGTCACAACTCCGGTCTGCCAGATCTTGCATGATCATGGTCTTTCGTCTTGCATGGAGAACAGGCGAGCCAGCTGTCTGTAGCCGGCTCACCTTCGGCGATTTAAGCCTTCACGAAGGCAAGCAGGTCGGCGTTGAGCACGTCGGCATGGGTCGTCAGCATTCCATGCGGATAGCCGGGATAGACTTTAAGCGTGCCATTCTTGACAAGCTTGACGGACAACCTGCCTGCGTTGTCGATCGGCACCACCTGGTCGTCATCGCCATGCATGACGAGAACAGGCACAGTCATCGCCTTCAGATCTTCCGTCTGGTCGGTCTCGGAGAAGGCCTTGATACCCTCGTAATGGGCCTTGGCGCTGCCCATCATGCCCTGCCGCCACCAATTCTGGATGACGCCCGGATAGACCTTGGCGACGGGGCGGTTGAAGCCGTAGAACGGGCCGGTCGGGAAGTCGACGAAGAGCTGAGCACGGTTCTCAGCAACACCCTTGCGGATGCCGTCGAACACTTCCATCGGGATACCGCCCGGATTGGATGCGGTCTTCAGCATCAGCGGTGGGACAGCGGAGACCAAAACCGCCTTGGCGACACGGCCTGAGGGCTGGCCATGTTTTGCGACATAGCGGGCAACTTCGCCGCCGCCAGTCGAGTGACCGATATGAACGACGTTCTTGAGATCGAGCGCCTCGACGACCGCAAAGGCGTCCGCAGCGTAGTGATCCATATCATGTCCGTCGGACACTTGGGCCGAGAGACCATGGCCGCGGCGGTCATGCGCGACGACGCGAAAACCATTGGAGAGGAAGAACAGCATCTGAGCGTCCCAATCATCCGAAGACAGTGGCCATCCGTGGTGGAACATGATCGGCTGTGCGCCCTTCGGACCCCAGTCCTTGTAGAAGATTTCGACGCCGTCCTTGGTGGTGATGTAAGCCATAGTCTTATTTCCTTCGATTGGGTTGGTGGTGGAAGCAGCTTTGGCCGCGAATTTGAAAGGTGCGGAAAGCGTGGCGGTTACAGCGACAGCAGCTCCCGAAAGCAGTGCACCGCGGCGCGTCATGGATAGAAAGTTCTCGGTCATATCTGCGTCCTGCGATGTTTGTCGTTTTTTGCGCTCAGGCAATGCTGTGTTCGTCTGATGCTAATGAAGAGATATTGCCGCCAACAAGAAGCAACCGCAATTGCATCAATAGTTTATATTTTGTTGTTCCCACTGCAACAATGACCGGGACGGAGTGGTGGTGCGCCGTGGGTTTTGTTACGCTGCGCCCGGCCTAGTGATCGTCAGGAAGTGCCGAACAACAGGCTTTTCCGGCCCAACATGATATGCAAGTACCGTGCCCTGCAGGTCGGCATCGGCTTGGGAAACCCGCTTGTGCTGGCGCAGATGCTCAGCCCAGGATTCGACCATGAACCATTCAACGATCTTTTCCGGATCGGCGGAGTCTTCGGTCACGCCCCAGCCGTAGGCGCCGTCACGCCGACGTTCCTGGGAGAGTTCGTCGATGGCGTGCAGGAAGGCTGTGCGGTGATGCTTTTCGACATTGTACTCAATGAGGATGAGGACAGGTCCGCGGTCATGAGCGATGGGCTCCGCGACGAGTGGTTCGGGCCAATGGTTGGACGGAACCATATTCACGTCGCCGGTGGGCAGTCTGATGCGATGCATGATGAAGCCCGCGACGAGCAATCCGGCAGCGCCGATCTGCAACGCACCCTGTATGCCTGCAGCCTCGCCGACCGCGCCCCAGCCGAGGCTACCGGCGGTCATCGCTCCATTGAAGACCGTCAGGTAGACGGCAAGACCACGGCCACGCACCCAGTTCGGCAGAACGGCTTGTGCAGCACCATTGAGCGTGGTCAAAGCGGTAATCCAGGCTGCCCCGAGAAAGAGCAGGACCACAACGGCAAGCCATTGCGGCGGGGCCAGCGAGAGTGCACCCATCACGGCCGCCGTGATGACGGCCGAGCCAAGAAGGAGCCCGTCGGCATCGAGGCGCTCGCGCAGCTTCGGCATGACCAAGGCACCGCCGATCGCGCCTGCACCGACAGCACCAAGCAGGATGCCATAGAAGCTGGCATCGCCACCGAGGAGCTGACGGGCGACAAGCGGCAGAAGCGCCCACACCGCACTGGCAAACGCAAAGAAGATTGCAGCTCGCAGCAGTACGACGTGCAGGGGACGGCTGGCCTTGGTGTAGCGAAGCCCTGCCCGGAACGCGCCGAAGAAATTCTCCGCAAGCGCATCATTGTCGTTCTTGGCCCTCGGCCACCAGACAAGCGCCGCGATGACCACCAGATAGCTTGCGACATCGGCGCCGTAGGTGACACCCGCGCCAAACGCTGCGAGCAGAAGACCGCCGGCTGCCGGCCCGATGGAGCGGGCGATATTGATGCCGAGCGAGTTGAGCGCCACCGCACTCTTCACGTCCTCTCTCTTCACCAGTTCCGGCACGATCGCCTGCCAGGTCGGCCCCATCAGCGCCGCACCAATACCACCAAGAAAGGTCAGGCCGATCAGGGCGCTGACGGACAGCATGCCTGTATTGGCCAGGACCATCAGGCTGATGCTGACCGAGGCAAGCAACAACTGGACGGCAATCAGGAACTTGCGCCGATCGAGAATGTCGGTAAGCACGCCCGCCGGGATAGCCAGCAGGAATATCGGCAGGGTTCCGGCTGCCTGGACCAGGGCGACTGCCGCCGGCGAGGCGGACAGGTCCGTCATCAGCCATGAGCTCGCAACGTCGCGCATGAAGCTGCCGGTATTGCCGAGAACGGTGGCGGCCCACAGCACTGCAAAGACTGGCTGGGCGAGTGGAGCGAAACTGCTCCCGGACGTTTTCGCGGCACTCATTTGCCTGCTCCTTTGGTAAGATCGATTGCTGCGACGATGACGAATGCACCGGCCAGGCCGAGATGTTCGAAGAAGGCGTTTGTCGCCATCATCCGGTCCAAGCCGGACGGAAGTTCCCAGAAGCGAAGCGCGATCAGCGTTGCAAGGACGGTGAAGCCACCAAGCGCCAGGGCACCAGCCCACCGCAGGAAGCCGCAGACCACCATGGCGGAGGCCGCGAGCTCGAATGCGATAACGACGACGGCGAACGCAGCTGCCGGATGAAGGCCGAAATGTTCCATCTCGGCAATCGCGCCGGGAAAGTCGGAGATCTTGGTGAGCGGCCCCTGAATGTAGGCAGCGCAGAGCGCGAGAAGTGCAATGGTCCGCGTGCCACGCGCGGCAACGACGTCTGCAAGAAGTCCGCGTCGGCGAATTGTTGAAGGTGAGTGATCGGTCATATCTGCTCCTGCTGTCGTCGCCGGTCGGTTCGAGCGGCGCGCTGTGTTCGACTGATGGAACGATATTGAACGCAACCATTGCCGCCAACAATTGCGTCAATTGTTTCGATTTAATTGCCATGCATGCAATAATTCGGGTGGGGTCACTGATCGCCTTCCCTGAAGCGCGCGTGCGAATGGGCAGCGACATCCCGCTGCCCATTCAATACTTTCATTGAAGCCCGACGGAGCTCAGACTGCCCAGCACGAGCAGCCGAGAGCGCCAAAAAAACCCTTGAGGTCGGCGATCGGCAGTTTCGACGTCCAGGCGCCGGCGTGATCGTGGCCGTGCACACCGCAATCGCTGGCACAGCCACAGGACGCGATCGCCGTGCGGCGGAGCGAGTGACGGCCGGCACCTTCCGGCTCACCCCAGGCAGCATAGCCGCCGAACTTGCGCACCGGCGACCAGTCCGGCATGGCTGGCGGCACATCGCTTTCGTCCAGCGCCTTGAAGTCGCCGACGCCATAGACGATTTTGCCGCCAACCATGGTGAGTTCGGAGGTGAGGAAAGAGATCTCGTCCTCGGCGCACGCGAAGAAGTCCTTGTCCGGAACGACCAAATCGGCGAACTGGCCCTTCTCGATCCTGCCCTTCTTGCCTTCCTCATTGGAGAACCAGGTGACCTTTTCCGTCCACATCCGAAGCGCTGTCTCGCGGTCGAGGCAGTTGGCGCGCGGATAGAGCTGCATACCGCCGACCGTTTTGCCGGTGACCATCCAGGAGAGCGAGACCCAGGGATTGTAGGACGCGACGCGGGTGGCATCCGTGCCGGCAGATACGTTGACGCCCTTGTCGAGCATCCGCCGGATCGGCGGCGTCGCTTCGGCGACGCCATGGCCGTAGCGCTCGACGAAATATTCGCCCTGATAGGCCATCCGGTGTTGGGTGGCGATGCCGCCGCCGAGCGCGGCGATACGATCGATCGAACGTTCGGAAATGGTCTCGGCGTGGTCGAAGAACCAGTTCAAGCCTTCGAGCGGGATGTCCTGGTTGACCCTCTCGAAAACGTCGAGCGCACGGGAAATCGTCTCGTCATAGGTGGCGTGGAGACGCCAGGGCCAGCGGTTTTCGGCAAGCACGCGCACGACCTCTTCGAGTTCGCCTTCCATCTCCGGTGCCATTTCGGGCCGCGGCTGACGGAAGTCCTCGAAGTCGGCGGCGGAGAAAACCAGCATCTCGCCGGCGCCGTTGTGGCGGAAGTAATCGTTGCCCTGCTTGTATTTGACGGAAGACGTCCAGTTGAGGAAGTCTTCCTTTTCGCCCTTCGGCTTCTGCGTGAAGAGATTGTAGGCAAGCCGGACGGTCATCTGGTTCTCGTCGGCGAGCTTCTGGATGACGGCGTAGTCGTCGGGATAATTCTGGAACCCGCCGCCAGCATCGATGACGCCGGTGACACCGAGGCGATTAAGCTCGCGCATGAAGTGGCGGGTCGAGTTGACTTGATATTCGAGCGGCAACTTGGGGCCTTTTGCGAGCGTCGAATAGAGGATGCCGGCATTCGGCTTGGCGAGCAGCATGCCGGTCGGATTGCCGGCGGCATCACGGGTGATCTCGCCGCCGGGCGGGTTCGGCGTGTCCCTCGTATAGCCGACGGCGCGCAGAGCTGCGCCGTTCAGCAGCGCCCGATCGTAGAGATGCAGCAGGAAAACCGGCGTATCGGGCGCGACCGCGTTGATCTCCTCGATCGTCGGCAGGCGCTTTTCGGCAAACTGATGCTCCGTGAAGCCGCCAACGACGCGGACCCATTGCGGCGCCGGCGTGATCGCCACCTGGCGCTTGAGCATGTCCATCGCATCAGCGAGCGAACGAACGCCGTCCCAGCGCAATTCCATGTTGAAGTTCAGACCGCCTCGGATGACGTGCGTGTGGTTGTCGATCAGGCCGGGAAGAACCCGCTTGCCCTTCAGATCGACGATCTTCGTGTCCGGTCCTGCATGGGCCATGATTTCGCTGTCGCCACCGACGGCGAGGAACCTGCCGTCCTTGATGGCGACGGCACTGGCATTTGGGTTTGAGCGGTCGAGCGTCGTGAACAGACCGTGGTGAAGAATGAGGTCGGCGAACATATGTCGTCTCCAAGCTTCGGTGTTATTGAAACGAAATTCACGGGTACTGGCTCAGTGTCGCCGCGCACCGCAAAGCGGATCTCCTCATACGAAATCAGCTATCAGACTTCGCCTGAACCTGACGAGCAGTAGCGAGATCATTTCGGTTCTCTCCCTTCGGCATATGGCCGAACATGTGCGGCTTGATCTGGTTGATCCAGGACACGACTGCCGGCTCCTTGCCCCACAGGGTTTTGGCAAAGGGCACAACCTGCTCGCCGACGAGAATGCCAAGAAGGCCAACCAGGGCAATGACCGGCGGAGCCGGCGAGCGAACGTTGAGGAGGCTGTAGACAATGCCGACCAGCAAGCCAGCACCGAGGGACATAAGATAGAGTTTCATGGAATTCGTCCTCGCTGAGATGAAGATGGCCGCTCCGGAGGGCTTGGCCCGTCGGAGCGGCAGTGCCTGTTTGCGTTACTTAGCCGGGTTCGGGCCGATGCGCTTGCCATGGGTGACGCGTTCGGCCGCCTTGTGGACCATGGTGTAGGCATAGTCGATGCCCATGCCGTAGGCTCCGGAATGCTCCTTCACCAGAGTGGTAACAGCGTCATAGGATTCCTTCCGCGCCCAGTCGCGCTGCCACTCAAGCAGGACCTGCTGCCAGGTGACCGGAATGACCCCAGCCTGCACCATGCGGTCCATCGCGTATTTGTGCGCGTCAGCCGATGTGCCGCCCGATGCATCCGCCACCATGTAGATCTCGTAGTCCGGGACATCGTGGAGTGCCGAGAGCGCAAAGGTCGTGTTGCAGACTTCGGTCCACAGACCGGAGACGACGATTTTCTTGCGGCCGTTGGCGGCATTCTTCGCCAGCGCATCACGGACGTTCTGGTCGTCCCAGGAGTTCATTGAGGTACGTTCCAAGATGTCGTTCTCGGGGAAGACGCCAAGCAGTTCCGGAAAAGTGTTGCCGGAGAAGGATTCCGTTTCGACCGTCGTAATTGTCGTAGGGATGTTGAAGATCTTGCCAGCCTTGGCGAGGCCGACGACATTGTTCTTCAGCACCTGTCGATCGATCGACTGGACGCCGAATGCCATCTGCGGCTGCTGGTCGATGAAAATGAGCTGGCTGTTGGCCGGGGTCAGGACTTCGAGCTTGGACATACGAGTTCTCCGTTTGGGCGTGATGCCGATGATCGGCGTTTGGAATTGGGAAGCCTTAGGTGGACGACTGCCCAGCGTAGGCAGCCGTCTCAAAAGGTGAAAATTCTATCGTCTAGGTGACTGGTCAGGTGCCCGGCTTAGGCAGCGAGCGTCTCGAGATTAGCCTCGATCTTCCCGCGGAATGGCTCATAGCGGCTAGGGAGCTTGAGCGCTTCGCCGAGATGAGCCGTATCCTCGTCCCGGTTGAAGCCAGGCTCATTGGTGGCAATCTCGAATAGGATCCCGCCCGGGGTCCGGAAATAGATCGCCCAGAAGTAATCGCGGTCGATAACGGGCGTGACCTGGTATCCGGTGTCCATTAGCGCCTTGCGCACTTCCAACTGCTTTTCGCGATTCTCGACTGCAAAGGCGATATGATGAACCGAACCGGCACCCTGCCGGGCAAATGGCGTTTGGGGCAGCGCTGCGAGATCGATCGTATCGGCGCCATTACCGCCAGGTATGATGAACCGCGTCACGTCGCCCTCGGTCCCGGCCTTTTCATAGCCCATGAAGCGAAGCAGCTCTTCGGAGGCCGCCGTGTCGTGCAGGTTGAAGCGCGCACCGCTGAAGCCGCGGATCGCATTGTCTTCGGATATGCCTTCGCCAACCCAGGGAGCGCGGCCATCACCCGCTGCTTCGATCAAAGCCAGCCCATCGCCATCGGGGCCGATGAAGCGCAGACGGTTGGCGCCGAACGTCGCATCGGCCTGAATGCCACCGACACCCTGTGCGACGAGGCGGTCTCGCCAGAAACCAAGCGAGCCTTTGGGGATCGAGAATTGGGTTTCGCCGACTTCGCCAACACCCGGGCGGCCGATCATCATGTGCGGGAACGGAAAGTAGGTCATGACCGTGCCCGGTGTGCCATTCTCATCGCCATAGTAGAGGTGATAGACGCTCGGGTCGTCGAAGTTCACAGTCTTCTTCACACGGCGCAGGCCGAGGGTATCAGTGAAGAACCTGTTGTTTTGCTGCGCATCCGACGCCATCGAGGTGATGTGATGCAGTCCCTTGATATCCTTGATCATTGTCGTGTCCTTCTGTAGCTGGCGTTGTTCGTCTCTGTTGAGAGAAGGTGTAGCCCAGTTGATTGATGCGCAGAATTGCAATATTTCTTTCGAATGAATTGTCCTTTTTGAAATAATCGAGATGAACGACTACAAAGCCCTGAAAACCTTCCTGCTGGCTGCCGAGAAACGCAACTTCGCACAGGTGGCACGCGAACTCGACATGACGCCCGCGGCGGTCACGCGTGCGATCGCGGCGTTGGAAGAGGATCTTGGAGTTCAGCTGTTCGTTCGCACGACCCGTCAGGGGTCTCTGACCACCGATGGCGCTGTCTTTGCCGCGCAAATCCAGCCGGCCGTCGATGCGTTGGAAAATGCCCGCAAAGACGTCAGGAACGCACACAAAGCCGATCAGGGGCGCCTGAGGATCAGCGCACCGACCTGGCTCGGCAAGACCATCCTGCCGCCAATCCTGTCCGGTTTCCGCGAGCTCTACCCCAAAATGAGCTTCGAAATCTCGCTATCGGATGGCCTGGTTGACATCGTCGACGACGACTACGATCTCGCCATCCGCATTTCGTCTCAGCCGTGGACAAGTTCACGATCTGGCGCAAGATCAGGGCGGTGCCGAGGATCCTGGTGGCCGCGCCCGGTAGCCGGTTCACGCAAATGGAACATCCGAGCGAGCTGACCCCGGACGATTGCCTTGCCTATAGCGGTGAAAGTCGCCGGGAGAACTGGGTTTTGTCCGACGGCGGATCGAGCATAACCATTCCAGCCGGTCGAGCGTTCAGCGCCAACAATGGCGAGGTCCTCGCGGACATGGCTGCGGACGGCGCGGGCGTGGCCCTGCTTCCGGGATTTCATATCGCCGAGCACATCCGAAGCGGGCGGCTCGTCCATGTTCTCCGAGGTTGGGCACCGCCAGAGCTCTGGCTGACGCTTTATTATCCGCCCTACCAATCTCTGCCGCCTCGTATCGCAACATTTTCGAAGTTCTTCGAGCAGCAACTGGCTTCTCACATGATCATGTTGGACTAGCCACTGAGATGCTGCACGATTGGCGGCGGACAGTATCGTGCGTAGGTAGAGCGCCTCGGACGGCGCGCCGTATGACAGAGGTCGTCGTCCCGCACGGAGTTAAGCGGCTGATTTTCGTCAATTTCGGCATGCCCTCATTCACCCCAAAGCCTAGACCGATGGTCTCACGCGGTCGGGATGCGCTATTTTAAAGGCTGGCAAAGCCGTGCATCTGCGATCGATATCGACGATACGCTTGAAACCAGTCACGTCTACTCCCCAGCGGCGGGCGTTGTAGACCTGGGGAACCAGACAAAGGTCTGCCATCGTCGGCGCATTTCCAAGACTGAAATCTCCATCGAATTTGTCGAGCATCGCTTCCAGTTTGCGCAGCCCTGCCGAAATGAAGTGCTTCATCCAATCCTCGCGCGCGTTGGCCTTACTCACTATCGTCATGACATGCGCCGCGACATGCATGTTGCAGACTGGATGAATGTCCATGGCGATCGCGTATGCGAGTGCTCTTACGTGTTGCCGGTCTGAAATGTCCAATGGCAGCAATCCACATTCTGGCCGAACCTCTGCCAGATATTCGATGATCGCCAGCGACTGCGTCAGCGTCCGTCCATCAATCACCAATGTCGGCACGAGGCCCTGGGGATTGAGCGCAAGATAGTCCGGGTTCTTGTGCGCTCCCTCCAACAAGTCGATCGGCACCGTCTCATAGTCGATCCCCAACATGTTGAGAGCGATACGAACGCGATAGCTCGCGGACGATCTCCAGTAATCGTAGAGAACGACCTCGTTCATTGCGGCCCGCCCCCGCCGTATCTCTCGACGGTTTGCTCGATCGCCCCGAAGATCGAATGCCCGGCTCGGTCCTTCATCTCGATTTTGACCTTGTCGCCGAACTTCAGGAACGGAGTCTTCGGGGATCCGGTCTGGATGGTCTCAATCATCCGTATCTCGGCGATGCAGGAGTAGCCGTCCCCTCCGTCTTCGATCGGCCTGCCCGCCCCGCCATCCAGCTTGTTGGAAACCGTTCCCGAACCGATAATCGTTCCGGCCGCGAGATTGCGTGTCTTGGCGGCATGGGCGATCAGTTGGCCAAAATCGAATGTCATGTCGATGCCGGCATTCGCTTTGCCGAACGCTTTGCTGTTCAGGGTCACGAGCAGCGGACGATGCACCTTGCCACCGTCCCAGTCGTCTCCGAGTTCGTCCGGCGTCACCGCGACCGGAGAAAATGCCGATGCGGGCTTAGACTGGAAAAACCCGAATCCCTTCGCCAGCTCTTCCGGTATGAGACTGCGTAGTGACACATCGTTGACAAGCATCACCAGCCGGATAGCGCCACGAGCGACCTGCGGACTGGACCCCATAGGCACGTCGCCGACGGCGACGGCGATCTCTCCCTCCATGTCTATCCCATAAGCCTCGTCGGCCACCATGATCGGGTCACGCGGGGCGAGAAAACCGTCCGACCCCCCTTGGTACATCAGTGGATCGACCCAGAAGCTGGCCGGCATCTCAGCCTTGCGTGCCCTGCGTACGAGTTCGACATGATTGACATAGGCCGAACCGTCGGCCCACTGATAGGCCCGCGGCAACGGCGACGCGGCGTCATGTTCATGGAACCTGCTCGTCGGCTGGGCTCCGGTTTCGACGCCTTGTGCAATCCGCGCAAGTTTCGGAGCCACATGCTCCCAGTCGTCGAGAGCTGCCTGCAACGTGCGGGCAATGTGACCAACCTCGCAGCAGCGGGTAAGGTCGCGGGAGACGACGACGAGCCGACCGTCCCTCGTGGAGTCCTTCAATGTCGCGAGCTTCATGTCCCAATTCCCGTGGCGGAAGATGCGTAGCCGGTCGTCACTTGATGCCCGGGGTTCCGTCGAACTTGCGTTCCAGGCCGTCCCAGCATTCCAGGTAGTTGTCCTGCAGCGTTTCAAGCTCGGCAGCATACTTTGTCAGTTGCTGCGGGTACCGGGTCTCGAACATGAAGGCCATGGTATGATCGAGCTTGACGGGCTTGAGTTCGGATTTGGAAGCCTTTTCGAAGCCCAGCGTGTCCGGCCCGTGAGGGAGCATCATGTTGTGCAGGCTCATGCCGCCCGGAACAAAGCCTTCCTCCTTCGCATCATACTGACCATGGATCAGACCCATGAATTCGCTCATGATGTTTCGATGGTACCACGGCGGACGGAAGGTGTGCTCGGCGACCAGCCAGCGCGGGGGAAAGATCACGAAATCGACGTTCGCCGTACCCGCCTCTTCAGTTGGCGCGGTCAGCACCGTGAAGATCGAAGGATCGGGGTGATCGAACAGGATTGCGCCCACCGGGGAAAATGTCCGCAAGTCGTATTTGAAAGGCGCATAATTGCCGTGCCAGGCCACCACATCGAGGGGCGAGTGGCCGATTTCTGTGACATAGAACTTTCCGCACCACTTAACATGGACGCGGCAAGGCGTTTCCTTATCCTCGAAAGACGCGACAGGTATCTTGAAGTCGCGGGGATTTGCCAGGCAGTTCGCGCCGATCGGTCCTCGATCCGGCAGCCTGAATTTCGCGCCGTAGTTTTCACAAATATACCCACGCCAGACCGCATGCTCTCCGCGGCGCATCACTTTGAACATCATGCCACGGGGAATGAGACATATTTCGAGGGGCTCGACATCCATGATGCCCATTTCGGTGAAAACGCGGATCGCGCCGAGTTGCGGAACGATCAAGAGCTCGCCATCGGAGTTGAAGACGTAGTCGTCAATCATGTCTTCGTTGAAGGTGTAGACATGTGCGGCCATCCCTACCTGGGTCAGGACATCGCCGGCGGCCGTCATAGTCCGCACCCCCTCGATAAACGTCAGCTTCTCGCTCGGCGCGGTGATAGGGTCCCAGCGAAGCTGGCCCAGAGGAAGCGAGTGTTCGTCCAAGCAGGGCGCAGACTTCCAAAGCGGATAGGAAGCGTTTGAAAAGCGACGGGTGTGGCGCACGCTCGGGCGAATGCGGTAGAGCCAGGACCTTTCGTTCGTGCCTCGGGGGGCGGTGAAAGGCGAGCCAGAGAGCTGCTCCGCGTAAAGACCGTAATTGCATCGCTGCGGGCTATTTTGGCCTTGTGGCAAGGCGCCAGGAAGAGCCTCGCTCTCGAAGTCGTTTCCGAATCCCGGCAAATATTTGAGCGTGCCTACCGCGGAAGCCTCGCCGTCGGGAGCCTGCGTTACTGTTTGTTCCATTGCTCAAGTTCTCCCCGAAAACTGAGGGAGACCCCACGATGCCGAGGGTCGCCTCAAAATTATTCTGCCGCGGTGCCGATCACGCCTCGCTTGATCTGATCCGCCTCTATCGATTCGAAGAGAGCGCGGAAATTGCCTTCGCCGAAGCCTTCATCACCCTTGCGCTGGATGAATTCGAAGAAGATCGGGCCGATCACGGTTTTGGAGAAAATCTGCAGCAGGATTTTCGTCATGCCACCATTCACGACCCCTTCGCCGTCAATGAGGATGCCGTGTTTCTTCATGCGTTCGATAGGTTCGTCATGGCCGTTCACCCGTTCATGGGACATGTCGTAATAGGTCTCCGGAGGGCCTGGCATGAAGCGGAGCCCGTTGTCGGCAAGCCTGTCGGTGGCCTCATAGATGTCTTCTGTTCCAACGGCGATGTGCTGGATGCCCTCGCCCTTGTACTTCTTCAAAAACTCCTCGATCTGGCTCGTCTCGTCCTTTGATTCATTCAGCGGAATGCGGATCTTGCCACAAGGCGACGTGATGGCCCGGCTGACGAGACCGGTAATGCGTCCGTCGATATCAAAGAAGTGGATCTGCTTGAAATTGAACAGCTCACGGTAAAAATCCCACCACTTGTCCATGTTGCCGCGGAAGACGTTGTGCGTCAGATGGTCGAGATAGTAAAAACCCAACCCGCCGGGATGCGGGTTGCGTTCGTCAAGCCAATCGAATTCGGCGTCATAAGCCGATCCTTTTGCACCGTAGGTCTCGACAAAATAGAGCAGTGAGCCGCCAATGCCAACAATCGCCGGGACGTCGAGCGCCTTGTCCTTGCCTTCATAGGCAACGGCACCTTGCGACACGGCATGGTCGAAAGCGTGCCTGGCGTCGACGACACGCCAAGCCATCGACGGGGCCGAGGGACCGTGCTGTGCGACGAAACGAGTGGCATGACTGCCCGGTTCGGCGTTCAGGATATAGTTGATGTCGCCCTGACGCCAGACGGTGATGTCTTTCGTCTTGTGCCTCGCGACCGCAACGTAGCCCATGCGTGTGAAAAGGTCGCGCAGCTTGTCGGGCTCCGGATGGGCGAATTCAACGAATTCGAAGCCATCGGTGCCGGCCGGATTGTTGGCGGTGATCTCCGGCGGCGGCGCATCATGCGGGAATGGGCCCATTTTCTCCTCCAAGGAAATTTGCTTTCTGGCTATGCAAAGTGTGATCCAAAACGCGCGCAAAGTTCTTGCATTCTTGGCGGCCGGGGAAGAAATTATGCACGGTTCGTGAGATTTTTAGGGATTTCGTGCAATGGATGAACGACTTGACAAGTTCGATTTGCGGCTGCTCCAGGAACTCCAAAAGGACGGCAGGTTGACCAACAACGAGTTGGGCGAGCGGATCGCGCTTTCACCCTCGCAGTGCTCGCGCCGGCGAACCAGGCTGGAGTCGGAGGGATTTATCAGGGGCTACCAGGCCAACCTGGATAGGCAGAAGCTGGGCCTGGATATGCTGGTGGTGATTTCCGTGACGCTCGCAACCCACAACAGAGACAATGCCCGCAGATTTTCCCAACTCATCAACGGACTACCGGAAGTTCTCGAAGCCTATGCGCTAACCGGTGAAATGGACTATCACCTGAAGGTCGCGACACGGGGGCTCACGGACCTTTCACGCTTCGTCAACGACGTTCTGTTGCCCCATGAGTCGGTGCAGCACGTGAAGACTTCGATCGTCCTCGACACGCTCAAGACGTTCGAAGGGCTACCAGTGCACATGTTGAGCGGCTGAGCATCGCCGGGCTGCACTGCTTTGGGCGACACGCTAGATCGGCAGTTCGGTCGAGAATTTCAGCTCGCGCAGCACAAAACTTGACACAACCGTGCGCACATGCGGGTTTCGCATCAGGTACCGGGTCATGAAAGCCTCATAGCTTTCGACGTCCCTTGCGCGGATCTTCAACATGTAGTCGAACGCGCCGGACAATGCGTAGCACTCCATGATCTCCGGCCGCTCCAGAACCACCGAAGCGAAAGATGCTACCGCTTCTTCGTGATGGTCCTCCAGCGTCACGTGCGCAATGACACAGAGCTTGAGATCGAGTTTTCCAGGATCGAGCAATGTCACACGCTTGCGGATGACGCCGTTCGCTTCCAACTCCTGGATCTTCCGCCAGGCCGAACTTTGCGACATGCCGGCCCTGTCCGACAGTTCCGCCAGCGAAAGGCTGCCATCGGCCTGGATGAGCTCCAACAGCTTGCGCGGAAAATTCCCGGATTCTTTCATTTCTAGCGCCATCCCTGAGAATATCTGCCACCGTTGTTTCAGTATCCAGAAGAAAAGGAAAGAAAATTCACAAAAGCCGGAGCATAGTAGTGAGAGACGGCAGTGCCTCGGAGGAACGGGATGACCAAGCAAAGCAGCTACACCGCCAAACTGCCCGGCCCGGATGGTCTGTATTCCTACACCCCTGAAGAAGATGCGATATGGGGAGAACTCTACACGCGTCAGCTGACGCTACTGGGCAATATGGCCTGCCGCGAATATCTCGACGGCGTCAAAACCCTGGGACTCAACCCGCACAAGGTTCCTCAACTCCTCGACGTCAACCGACGCCTGAACGAGACCACCGGCTTCGGAGTCGAAGGCGTGCCAGCGCTCATTGCGCCATCGCGCTTCTACGAACTCCTGTCGCAAGGCAAATTCCCGCTCGCAACCTTCCTGCGACGCCGCGAACACATCGACTACATCGAAGAACCGGACCTGTTCCATGAGGTTTTCGGCCACTGCCCGCTGCTCACCAACCAGAGCTATGCCAACTTTGTACGGCGCTTCGGCGAGACCGCCGTCCGCCTCGGCAAGGGGTATTCCTGGCATTTGTTCCGCATCTTCTGGTTCACCGTCGAATTCGGTCTTATCAACACACCGCAAGGCCGCCGCTGCTACGGCGCGGGTATTGTCTCGTCGCCAAGCGAAGCAAGGGCAGCGATGGAAGGCACTGCGTGCGAATTCCGGCCGTTCKATCTGCTGAGCGTGCTCAGGACACCGTACCGGATCGACATCGTCCAACCTATCTACTATGTCATCGACAGCTTCGCCGACCTTGAGGTGATCGTCGAGCATGATATCGAGAACCTGATCCTGTCGGCGAAGTCGCTCGGTGACTTCGCGCCCGCGTTCGAAGCGAAAGCCTCGTGAATCGGCAATTGCCCGGTTGGTGAATATCACGCGGGCCGGCGATTGTGGCGGCTGGAGCGCTCCCGCAACCTATATCTCCCTTCGCGGTATCAACACCAACGGCAAAAGCGGAAACCGTTACCGTGTCTCCGCTAGGCATTGATCTCCGGTAATGTTCCGGAGATTGGCAATGTTTAGAGGTCGGCATTTCGAGCAGTCTGTGATCTTGTTGTGCCTGCGTTGGTATCTGACCTATGGCCTGAGCCTGCGCGACGTGAAGGAAATAATGGCCGAGCGTGGCATCAGCGTCGATCATTCGACGATCCATCGCTGGGTCGTGCACTTTGCGCCCCTGCTGGCGGAGCGGTTCAACCGGCGAATGGCATGCCGACGAGACGTATATCAAGGTTCGCGGTCGTTGGACATATCTCTATCGGGCGATCGACAGCAACGGATGCACGGTCGAGTTGTGGCTCAGCGAGCATCGTGATCTTTCTGCCGCCAAACGCTTCTTCAAAAGGGCGTCCGCTCGGCATGGCCGGCCGGAACGCGTCGTTATCGACGGCAGCCAGACCAACTGGGAAGCGATCATTTCCTGTGACACCATCAGCCGCCTTCAGGATCGGTCGCGCCGCCGACTTGAACCCGTCCGCATCCGACAACGTCAGTATCTGAACAACCGCATCGAGCAGGATTATCGGCGGATCAAGCGACGCGTCAGATCGATGCTCGGCTTCAAGTCTTTCAGATCCGCAGTCGCAACATTGTCTAGCATCGAGATGATCCACACGCTGCGCAAGCACCAACTGCAAGACGCTCACACTGCCAGCTTGTCGATCGCCAAACAGTTCGAAACCCTCGTTACCACGATCTGAGAAGCCGTAGAAATCGCCCGGCCTCGCGGATACCTCAAATTTTGCAACAGAACCCCGCCATCCGGATCGAGTTTGACGATCGGTGGCTACACGACGCCGATGGCCCTGATTGATGCGCACAACAGCGCGTCGGACTGTGGCGAGGATTTCGATTGGCGTGACCTATCGGGATTGTCCTTCAGGCCGCGCGGATCGACTGCAATCAACTGCATGGGAATGACCCTTCGGTATCGGGCGGACGGACTGTCCTTGCCTCCTCGTCTTCTTCTCGAAGACATCTCCAGAACCGCAGGGCGGGCCGGCGGCTGCAATTGCGCCGGAGCAGACCTGGCTTGCGATTGAGCGAGGCACACCTGCCTTGCGAGATAAGCTGGCCCGGTCTCGGCGACCGGCGCGATATAAGCCATTGCTATAATCTTCGGAACTTCACACAACAGAAGTGATCTAGGCATTTAGTTCTGTTGGCGCATGATTGCTCGCCGGCGCAACTTCGACCTCCGATAGCGATCCGTATAGCAATCTATGTCAAGCCCACGCGGAGCGCGCCTGCGGCCCGGTCTGGCGATGGGTGAGGACGCGGCTCGCCAGGCGCCTGGTCTGTGATGGCTCAGATGCTACCTAGGAAGGGTATCCTTCATAGGTATGGAAATTAACCCTCCATTAACCATCTCTGCCTAGCCTCCATACTGCTTTCTCTCAAGGAGAGGTGGCTCTTCGCACGGGCGCCAGTGGTGTACCATCAAGACACGGGTTGAGTCGCGCGCGATGCGCGGACCCACCAGTCACAGTGTTTCCTAGGAGATCGAGATGCCACTCGTTGCGATACCCGGCAAGATCAAGTTGATCGGCGCAGACACCATCATTGTCATGGACGCGGGCACCGCGCATCAAGCCGTCCATATCACTGAAGATGCCCTGAACAATAGCGGGGGCGAACTGACGCGCCAGCATCTCGCCGCCCAGCTGGAGCTCATCGAGCAGGTTGCGAGCCATAAATTCGACAGAGGCGAGCTGGCGTTTGATGGCAGCATATGGATCACGTCGGAGGATATTCTTTCCTGGCGCCGCGGGCGGTCGCATTAGCTGGATTTCCCATTCGCCCATTGACGCTAGCCTCGCTTAACCGCCCGGTTCGCGGACGGTGGCGAAATTCCTCCGATCTGAATTGCCGAGGGGTGAAAATGATTGAGCAGCCCTTGAAATGCGATGGCGCGGACGTCATCTAACGCTCACTACCCGTACTGATAGCCTGCGGTGTCGGCCTCTCTGGTCGGCCAGCGTTTGCTGTCCGGGAAGAAAAGGCGCTCCCCGAAAGGGTCGAGCGCCTTTTTCGTTCCGCCGCAGGTGTCAAAAGGCGGCGATCTGCAGGCCGTTCGCGCAATGCCCGATCGATGCCTCCGTTGGTCTTTGCCCCTTGAAGACGATCACTTCGGAGAGAGTACGCATCTTGGCACCTTGGTGCCCTGTCGGTCAGCAAGCGCGATTGCCGGGTCTTCGCTGCGGGGCGAGGCGCAAGCAAGCTGGACCTCGCAGGCCCCGACGATCCGGCGCTACGGATGCCCGATGCGACGCCCGCCGACGGACACGAGGCGTCGGGCCGCCGCAAGAGGCTAGTCCCGTCAAGGCCCGCACTCGGCCCAGCTCGTCTTCGGAGGCGCTCCAGCAACACGGCTGCGATCGGGGCCGCGACCCAATTGAACCCTCGAGCGTCTACCAGATGCTCTCGCTGCCGCTGACCGGCCACCTTCCATCAGCGGCGGATGCAAGACGGCCGCGACTGCCTCTGGAGCAACGTCCAACCGCTCGGGAAAGTGCGATGACGAAGCACCTGGTCCAGCCGTTGCTCTTGATGCTCCAGGGTGAGCCGGTTGTTCCCCGCGGGGAACTCTCGATGCCGGTGCCGACAATGGCTCGCCCGATCCCGTCGCCGACGCGACCGGAGGCTTCACCGGCTACAATCGGCAAACGCTGACAAACCGACCGTCTCACCGGCAAACGCCTCGCGGCCCGCCCGTCTCAATTGGCTTGGGAAGGGCCTACGCCGCGATACCGTCACTGCGCACGCCTTCCGCCTCCTGGGAGCGTCCTGCCCCCAGCGCCTTAGAATTCACCCGATGGCAACCTGCAGACAACGTCCCGTAAGAAAAAGCCGTTCCATGCCGCAGCGTCCATTGCCAACAACTGGGCATCACGCTCACGTGCGTGTTTCCGGCGCCCATAGCCACCACAACACTGCAAATCTCGCCTGCTCAACAATGCGATGGCGAAACGCGGGTCAGGCCCGCCGCTCTTGACCCTTTGGCACCGACAGAGTGTTCCCCGCGGGGAACACTCTGTCGGTGCCGGCAACCCCGTGCGGCCCGTTTCCCCACTAGACCTCGGATATTGGCTGGCGCCGGCGACGACCCGCCCGATCCTGTCACCGAGCGGCAGGCGGTCTGGCCTGCCTCAATCTACCGACGCTGGAACCGTGACGGTCTCCACCCACAGGCGCCTTGCAGACGCGCCCACGCGAACGGCCTCAATTGGATTTGGAAGGACGCATGCCGCGATATTGTCACTGCGTCGCCTTCGGCCTCACGGAAACTTCCTGCGCAGAGCGCCTGCGATGTCCCCCTGATGGTCAGCCCCGACTGGTTCGCCACCGTCGTCGAATTGGGCGCCCCGGGAACCAGCGAGCGGCCCGGGCGCCGGCCTTTTCGCCAACCACTCCCCAAAGAAAGGTAACAACAATCGCATTCTTCCACGCGCCACTTTCGCCCACCGGGTGTCGCCCAGTTGCGCTCCGCTGGGAAATCCTTGCTCGGTCCGGCCTTCCTCGCACGACACACCGCCAGTAGTTCCCCGCGGGGAACACGCCCATTTGCCGTCGCGTGCGAATCGGGATACTTCTTTAACTACGCAAAAAAAGCGAATTATCGGTTTTCGTCGAAACAACATGCCGGTTGACCCCGTGTGAACCAACTCGGCGCTTAGGTTTTTGAAACGAATTGAGGGAAGAATCGTGACCCGGCACTTAAGCAGCCTCGACTTCATGCAGAGTTTCTCAAGCAAACTCGAGCTCGCATTGCAAAATCTGTCGATGGCACAATACCCACCCGATGCCCGCAGGGAAATGCGCAAGTTCGCATCGTCGGAAGTCGCGGCACTCCTTGATGTCTCTGAAGCCTACATCAGGCAGATTGTCGTGAAAGAAAAAGGGCCCGCGCCGGAGACCACCTCCAACGGCCGGCGAATGTACTCGCTCGACCAGATTCTCGAGCTCAGGATGATGCTTTCCGAAAAAGGTCGCAAGAAATGGATGAACCCCCGCCGGATCGACGGCGAGGAGTGCCAGATCATTGCTGTCACCAATTTCAAGGGAGGATCGAGCAAGACCTCCACCACAATCCATCTCGGCCATTATCTGGCGCTCAAGGGTTATCGCGTGCTGGCCGTGGATCTCGACCCTCAGGCGTCGCTGACCAGCCTCCACGGCGACCTGCCGGATTTCAATCCACGGGAAGATGAGACGCTCTATGCGGCGATCCGGTTCGACGAGCCAAAGCCAACCAGGTCCCTTATCCACAACACCCATATTGCCGGCTTCGACGTGATCTGCGCTGGCCTCGACCTGACTGAATTCGAGACGGCCGTGGCGCTGGAAATGCGCAAGCACGGCGGAACCAGTTTTCTGTTGCGGGTCTCTCAAGCGCTCGAGCAGGTATCCGGCGATTACGATGTGATCCTCATGGATTCCGCACCCTCGCTTAACTTCTTGACGCTCTCCTCCCTGACTGCGGCGACCGGCGTCATCATTCCTGTGCCGGCCCATATGCTGGACGTCGACTCGACCGGAAAGTTCCTCGAACTCGCCTCGTCCTACATGCAGATCCTCAGCGACATGGGCGCGTCCGCCGAGTGGGACTTCGCCAAGTTCCTGGTCACGAAATTCGAGCCGAACGACCATCCGCAGGCCAATATGACAGCGCTGATGCGACAGGTATTCGGCGACGACCTGCTGTTGAACATGGTGGCAAAGTCCACCGCTGTCGCCGACGCACTGACCTGGAAGCAAAGCCTCTATGAGGTACAGCGCTCACGGTTCTCCGCGCCCAAGACCTATGATCGCGCGATGGAATCGATCAATGCGTCGAATGCCGAAATCGAGAAACTACTCTGTGCAGCATGGGGGCGTGAATGAGCCGCAAAGACTCGCGTGGCATGTTTGCCAACGTACTCGGCCAGCTTGACCAACAGGCGGCCACCGCTCAGCCGGCCAAAACGACATCGCCGCACCTGTTGAAGGTCGCCGCTGGTGTCCGACAGATACAGGAGAAAGGCGAAGTCCTCGATCGCCTGTTGAAAGACGGCGACCACATCGTCGATGTCGATCCGAACGACGTCGCTCCGTCCCCGATACCCGATCGTTTTGACGGATCTTACGACGATGCCGCGATCGAAGACATCGTCGCCTCGATCAAGGAGCGTGGACAGATCGTACCTGGCTTGATCAGGCCGCATATCGCCGGTGGCCAATCCTATCAGATCGTGTTCGGACGCCGCAGGCTTGCAGCCGTCAAAGCCCTCGGCCTCAAGTTCCGCGCCATCGTTCGCGACCTCAGCGATGAACAGGCAATCGTTTTCCAAGGCGAAGAAAACACCAACCGCAACGACCTTTCTTTTATCGAAAAGTGCGCTTTCGCGTTCTCGCAAGAGCAGGCGGGCTACAGGCGCGATGTCATCTGTGCGTCGCTTTCAACCGGCAAGTCGCACATATCGGAAATGCTGCGTATCGCATCGACCGTCCCGCGCGCAACGCTGCACGCGATCGGAGCCGCACCGGATGTAGGCAGGCGCCGATGGATCGATTTCGCTGAGGTTTTTGCAGCGCGCACCGATGCGGTTGAGTGCGTTCAGCAGGTGCTGGCGACCGTGCCCCCCGCCATTGGAACGGATCGGTTTGCCATCGCACTTGGCGCTCTGAAAACCGAAGCCCCCAGGGAGCCTGTTGCCGATGCCGCTCAAACAGCCGAGATCCGCGCAAACGGGTTCCTGCTAGCCACAGTCAGCTACCCGAAGTCGGGTCCACGCATCAACTTTACCAAGTCGGTGCCGACAAGTTTCGTCGATTTTCTGAATGATCGCATGGAAACGCTACATGGCGAGTTCCTGCAGTCGATAGACCACAAACGCAAAGGATAATACCGCAAAAGAAAAAAGCTCCCGAACGTTGCCGTCGCGGAAGCCCTTCTCATTGGTTTAGCAGCTAGAGAATCGCACTTCCGGGAATCACTGTCAAGAGTCTTGGCGTCGTTTTGGCGAGTAGAATTCTTTTGCCTTGAAGAAGGTGAAGGTAATGGAAGGTCAAGTTGTAACGACGCCGTTCGGGCGGCGGGCGATGACGTTTGGCATGCTCGCAACCCAGGTAAAAGCCAGGGACATCAAACCCGGGCGTGCCGTCGACAAATGGAAATTGTATCGCGCACTCTGTGAAGCCAAGCCGCTGCTCGGGGTAACCGATCGCGCACTCGCCGTTTTGAACGCACTGCTGAGCTTCTATCCGACTGCCGAGCTTTCGGAAGCCGCGGGGCTTGTGGTATTTCCGTCCAACGCACAGCTGTCGATGCGATCGCACGGTATGGCCGAGCAGACGATCCGACGGCATCTGGCGGCGTTGGTGGAAGCTGGCCTGCTGACCCGCAAGGACAGCCCGAACGGCAAGCGCTATGCACGCAAGAACAGGGCTGGCGAAATCCGCGAGGCATTCGGCTTCTCCCTGGCACCGCTTCTGGCGCGTGCCGACGAGATCGAGCACCTTGCATCGCAGGTCGTTGCCGAACGATTGCACGTGCAGGATCTGCGCGAACGCATCAGCCTATGCCGCCGCGACATATCCAAGCTGATCGAAGCAGCCGTCGCGGAGAGGCTCCCAGGTGACTGGACGGTTGCCTTCAACCATTTCCGAGACCTCGTGGAGGGGATTCCGCGCTCGCCTACAACGGCTCAGCTGGAGGCTGCGTTGGATGCAATTACCATTCTTCGCCAGGAGGTGCTTAACCAGTTGGAGGCACAGCTTAAATTTAGAAATCAGAGCGCCAATCCCGGTCAGAATGAGCGCCACATACAGAATTCTAATCCCGAATCTATCTTTGATCTTGGAGCGGGTTACGAAATGAAGCAGGACGCGCTACCGAAAGACCAGTCGTCTCTGCCGCCGGTATCGACAGTCGATGCCTCAAACATTGCGAACGAACCAAGCCACAAAACCAAGCCCGAGACCCGACCCCAACCAGCGCCGAGAACCGACGCTGTGGGCGAGCGTGAGCTGAAATCCTTCCCGCTAGGGCTTGTTCTTCAGGCCTGCCCTGAAATCGCAGCCTACGGGCCGGGGGGGATCGTCCGAAACTGGCGGGATCTGATGACCGCCGCAATTGTTGTGAAGTCCATGCTTGGCGTCAGTCCCTCGGCCTATCAGGAGGCCTGCTCGATCATGGGCCCGGACAATGCGGCGACCGTCATGGCCTGCATCCTGGAACGCGCAGAGCAGATCAACTCCCCGGGCGGTTACCTGCGTGATCTGACACGCCGAGCCGAACGAGGCGGGTTTGCCATAGGGCCTATGCTAATGTCGCTGGTTCGCACAAATGTAGTGCAAGCGACACACACCGGCTGAGCGTTGTTGTGGCCAGTGCCGGGTTTCGTCGAGCTGTGGATACTCTAACGGTAGCCAACGTGGCCTTAGCGGAGCTCCAAACGAGCCATTTGTCGTGTGTGAGAATGCTGCTGTGGGCCGGGATTTGCAGCCGCAAAACCGAACATGGCCGAAGACACATCGCTGCCTATGAGGAGAGGGCCGGTCACTGACAAAAGCAAACCCGCAGTTTGCTTCACTATGAGAAGATCATTTTGTGAGATCAAGGCGTTACGCTGAAGAAATCTGGGATCCCAAACTGCGTCTGTATGCCATCTTCCAGCAGGTTCGACCGTAACGATCTTGCCAAAGAACAACGTGAAAATCGCTGTTGATTGACGATACGACAGGATTAAACGCCATGCAACAGCGTTGCCTGCACTGATTTTTCCACAGAAGGGCAAAAGGAGAACCGGCTTTTCTTTAATCTACAAGATTTATAGACAATATTGCCGGCATGGAACTGGTCGCTGAAAGGAAATGGAATGTCGGCTCCGAAACTCGTTGGCCTTGCAGGCAGCTTCAATCGCCCGTCAAAGACCTATGCGTTGGTTAAACACGTGGCAGACCTTGCTGGCGGCCAGTACGGCTTTGAACATACAATCTACGACCTGGCCGATCTCGGTGCGTCGCTGGGCCAGGCGCAATGGCGCAAGGACCTTGACGACACGGCAAAGCGCGTCATCGACGATATCGTCAGCGCAGATGCCTTGATCATCGGCTCGCCGACCTACAAGGGATCTTATCCCGGTTTGTTCAAGCATCTGATCGACCTGATCGATCCGCACGAGCTTCGCGCCAAACCGATCATCATAACGGCAACAGGCGGAGGCGATCGCCATGCCCTGATGGTCGAGCATCAGCTGCGGCCGCTGTTCGGCTTCTTCATGGCGCACACGCTGCCGACGGCGGTCTATGCGTCGGACCGCGATTTCACCGACTACAAGGTAGCGTCCGAACCTCTCTCCCAGCGCATCGACGAGGTCGTCGGCGAACTGGCCGCTTTCTTTCCAGCCAAACGGGCGGTTCTCGCCGCCGCCGAATGACATCCCGACATCGGTGACATAACGCGGGATCTTCCCTCGCAAATTCTCCTTAAGCTCTATCGCCCCATACGCCGTTAAAGTGATAGCGTGCGGAAAAGCATAAAAGCCGGAGGAAGAGATGACGAAGAGAACGCTTGGCGATTGGCACACCCTTGCCGAAAGAGAGCTGCGCTCTTCGCCCGATACGCTCGTCTGGAACACACCGGAAGGCATCGACGTCAAGCCGCTTTATACCGAGAGCGATCTGGAGGGTCTTGATCACCTCGGGTCAGTGCCGGGCCTCGCGCCGTTTACCCGTGGCCCGCGCGCCACAATGTATGCCGGCCGCCCCTGGACCATCCGCCAATATGCGGGCTTCTCAACTGCGGAAGCCTCCAATGCCTTTTACCGCAAGGCGCTCGCGGCCGGCCAGCAGGGTGTTTCGGTGGCCTTCGATCTCGCCACTCACCGCGGCTATGACAGTGACCACCCCCGGGTGGTCGGCGATGTCGGCAAGGCCGGCGTGGCAATCGACAGCGTCGAGGACATGAAGATCCTGTTCGACGGCATCCCGCTGGAAAAAGTCTCGGTGTCGATGACGATGAACGGTGCGGTCATTCCGATCCTTGCAAGCTTCATCGTCGCTGGCGAGGAACAGGGGGTGCCACGCGCCGCACTTTCAGGCACCATTCAAAACGACATCCTCAAGGAGTTCATGGTCCGCAACACCTATATCTACCCGCCCGAGCCCTCGATGCGGATCGTTGCCGACATCATCGAATACACGGCAAAAGAAATGCCGAAGTTCAACTCGATCTCGATTTCCGGCTACCATATGCAGGAGGCCGGCGCCACACTGGTGCAGGAACTGGCCTTCACGCTTGCCGACGGCAGAGAGTACGTGCGCGCCGCGATCGCCAAGGGGCTTGATGTCGACGACTTTGCCGGCCGCCTCTCCTTCTTCTTTGCGATCGGCATGAACTTCTTCATGGAGGCGGCAAAGCTGCGCGCAGCGCGGTTCCTGTGGACCCGCATCATGGAAGAGTTCAGGCCGCAGAAGGCCTCGTCGCTGATGCTGCGCACGCATTGCCAGACATCGGGCGTGTCTCTGCAGGAGCAGGATCCCTATAACAACATCGTCCGTACCGCCTTCGAGGCGATGTCGGCAGTCCTTGGCGGCACCCAGTCGCTGCACACCAATTCCTTCGACGAGGCGATTGCGCTACCGACCGAATTCTCCGCACGCATCGCCCGCAACACGCAGCTGATCCTGCAGCACGAGACAGGTGTGACGAAGGTCGTCGATCCGTTGGCGGGCTCCTACTACGTCGAGAGCCTGACGCAAGAGCTGGTCGACAAGGCCTGGGCGCTGATCGAGGAGGTCGAGGCGCTCGGCGGCATGACCAAGGCCGTCAACGAGGGATTGCCGAAGCGGCTGATCGAGGAAGCGGCGACACGCCGGCAGGCGGCCGTCGACAAAGGCGAGGAAGTGATCGTCGGTGTCAACAAATATCGCCTGGAGGACGAGCAGCCGATCGACACTTTGGAGATTGACAACACAGCGGTGAGAGCAGCGCAGGTCAAGCGGCTCGAAGACACGAAGCGCCGACGCGACGGCGAGTGGGTACGCCAGGCCCTCGACGCGCTTGCGCGCGTGGCAAGCAGCGGCACAGGCAACCTTCTTGAGGCAGCTGTCGAGGCCGCCCGTGCACGCGCGACGGTCGGCGAGATTTCCGACGCGATGCGAAGCGCCTTTGGCGACCATACAGCGACGCCGGAGGTCATCAGGGATGTCTTTGGCGAGGCCTACCGTGACGAACCGGAGCTTGCCGTTCTGAAAACCCGTATCTCGGATGTCGGCGCGGCACTCGGCTACCGGCCGAAAATCATGGTTGCCAAGCTCGGCCAGGACGGCCATGACCGAGGCGCCAAGGTCATCGCCTCGGCCTTCGGCGACATAGGCTTTGACGTGCTCGCCGGCCCGCTGTTCCAGACTCCGGAGGAGGCGGCCGATCTGGCCATTGCCAGCAAGGTCAACATCATCGGCATCTCGTCGCTTGCCGCCGGCCACAAGACGCTGGCGCCACAGCTGATCGAGGCGCTGAAGGCCAGCGGCGCCGACGACATTATCGTCGTCGTCGGGGGAGTTATTCCGCGCCGGGACTACCAATTCCTCACCGACCACGGCGTTGCCGCCGTCTTCGGACCCGGAACCAACGTCATCGAGGCGGCAAATTCGGTGCTGGATCTGCTGGAAGGAAAGCGGCGGAACAACTGACGTCCCGTTGCCGTTGTCTCGTGCCGCGGGTTCCATCCGTGGATGCCATGCTCGATGGAGCGACATCTTCCTTGCTTCGTCCGTTTTAAATTAGGATAAGCATGTATCAACATTGCGAAGCCAGCCACCGGCACGGCACAGGGTGGAACGGCGAACTCGGATGACCTGCTCGTTTGGTGAGCGCTCATGCTTGTTTCCGAGCGAGCCGCCAGCAGCTCAAACGCGCTGCCCCGTGATGAAAATCGAAGGCTCGCCAAAACAAGCGCTTATGAAAATTAATTTCATAGTTTCAACTTTTTGCGTGATTCGTGTTGACGACATCGAATTTTTGTCTCAACTTGACGAAAATAAATTACGTAAATGGGAACGAGAACGGCATGAAAGTGGGAATTATCGGGCTAGGTTTCCGGCTCGGCTACCTTGGCTATGTTTTCAAGTCTGTCGATGAAAGCTTCGAGATCGTCGGTTATGTCGATCCCGAGCCGGCGGGACTTCCTGGCCTGGTTGAACAGGGCATTTCTGCAGGCAAGGCCTATGCTTCTCCCGCAGAGCTGATCGCCAGCGAAAAACTCGATCTGCTGATGATCGGGTCGCCGAACCACATGCATCTCGACCATATCCGGCTCGGCCTTGAGGCTGGCCTGAAGGTGTTCTGCGAAAAGCCGATCGTCACAACGATTGCCGAGAGCATCGAGCTTGCCCGTCTGATGGCGAAGTTCGGACACGAGCGTCTGATGGTCGGCCTCGTACTGCGCTATTCGCCGCTCTATAAGGATCTGCGCGCCATTCAGGGCGCCGGCACGCTTGGCCAGATCGTCTCGATCGAGGCGGCGGAACATATCGAGCCCTATCACGGCGCTTTCTTCATGCGCGACTGGCGCCGCTACGAGCGCTATTCCGGCAGCTTCATGCTGGAAAAGTGCTGCCATGATCTCGATCTCTACAACGGCGTTGTCGGAGCACGGCCCGAGCGGGTTGCAAGTTTCGGTGGCCGCAAGAGCTTCACGCCGGTAAACGATCCTGCCCGCGAAGGCATCAACGATCTCGAACTGTTCCATCGCAAGCCGAGCGGCTGGATGGGGTCGGAGAAGGTTTTCGACAGCGACGCCGATATCATCGACTACCAGGTCGCGATCGTCGAATACGCCAACGGCGTCGGAATGAACTTCCACACCAATTTGAACGTTCCCGACCAATTCCGCCGCTTTGCCATCATGGGCTCTCGCGGCATGGCCGAGGGTGACTTCGTTCGCGGCTATCTCGATGTGCATGAGCAGCTGACCGGCAAGAAGGTCGTCGAGAACAAATACGTCGCGACAGAGCTTTCCCAGCACTACGGTGCCGACGAACAGATGGCTGCCGATTTGCTCGACAGCGTGCGCACCGGGACAGAGCTCCCCGTCTCTACGCTCAATGCTCTTGAGGCGGGCATCCTTGCCCTGTCGATGGACGAGGCCCGGATCAAGAAGGCGATCGTCGACCTGCGCCCGGTATGGGACAGCTTCGACGAGGCGCTCCACGCAAGAGCGGCTTGAGGAGGGCGGCAGGATGAATGTTCAACGAAGCACGGTCATCTTCGCCTGGTTACTGCTTCTCCCGGCTGTTCTCTATGTCGCGGTGATCGTCGCCTACCCACTGGTCGATACCTTCATCCTTTCCTTTACCGACGCATCGCTGAAGAAGACGACCAATTGGGTCGGCTGGGTCAACTACGGGAAAATATTCAACTCGACGTTTGCCGAGGTCATCATCAGGACCTTCGTCTGGACGTTCTTCTCCGTCTCCATCAAGATGATCATCGGCGTATTCGGCGCGACGATGCTGAATTCGGCGGTTCCCGGCAGGGCGCTCTTCCGCGTCCTGACCATGCCGCCCTGGATTGTCCCCATGGCGATCGGCATTTTCATGTGGGGCTGGATGTACAACGGCCAGTTCGGCATGATTTCGGGCATGCTGCAGCGCGTCGGCCTGGCCGATGGACCTGTCGCTTTCCTCGCGGAAGGCTCCACGGCATTCTGGGCGACTGTTATCACCGACGTCTGGATCGGCGTCCCCATGGTTACGCTCTATATGCTTGCCGCCATGCAGGCGATCCCGCAGGATCTGTACGAAGCCGCCTGGACAGACGGGGCTGGCCGTTTCTATCGCTTCCGCCGCATTACCATGCCGCTGATCGTGCCCTCGATGATCACCATGTCGATGCTGTCCCTGATCTCCACCTTCAACTCCTTCGACATCATCTGGATTCTCACGCGCGGTGGTCCGAGCGGCGAAACGACGACGATGATCATCGACACCTACCGCACCGCGATCGGTTCGAACAAATATGGCGAAGGCGCTGCGCGGGCAGTGCTGATCTGCATTTTCCTTTCGATCTTCTGCGTCTGCTACTTCCGCCTGACCAGCCGCCTTGCTTCCGGAGACAAGCGATGAAACAGCCCCCTCAGCTGATCAATCGGTACAAATGGTATGAAGTCATCGGCATCTATGCCGGCATCCTGTTGTTTCTCACCTTCGTGCTCGCACCGTTTGTCGAGGGCTTCCTCGTCTCGCTGAAACCGCTCAGCCAGCTGTTTTCCTCGCCGTACCGCTTCATTCCCCAGAACGGCTCCTTCGAGGCCTACCGGACCATGTGGGTCAGCGTGCCCGGCTTTGCGCGCTATATCTTCAATTCCTTCTTTATCTCGACCATCGTCACCGCCGTCGTCCTAATTCTCGTCATCCCCGCCTCCTACGCCTTTGCGCGGTTCGAGTTCAAAGGCGCAGGGCTGCTGCTCGGTGCGTTCCTGGCCGTCAACATGTTTTCGGGCGCCGTGCTACTCATTCCTCTGTTCCGGCTGATGCGCACGCTCGGCCTGCTCAATACCTATTTCGCAATCATGGTCCCCGGCATCGCCTTCCTGATCCCCTCCGCGATCTGGCTGCTCAGAACCTACATGATGCGCATTCCGAGGGAATTGGACGAGGCGGCCTTCGTCGACGGCGCCAGCCATTTCTACACGCTGCGCCGTGTCATTCTGCCGATTGCCATGCCCGGCATCACAGTGGTTGCGATCACGACCTTCATCGGCTCCTACGCCCAGCAGTTCATCTTTGCGCTGACCTTCAATTCCAAATCCGAATTCGCGCCGTTGCCAGTCGGGCTCTTCGCCTACTTCGGCCGGCAGGAAGTTGTGTGGAACGAGCTGATGGCTGCAAGCTTCGTTGGCATTGCGCCTGCCATGATCGTGATCTTCTTCCTTCAAAAGTATCTCGTCAGCGGGCTGACCGCGGGCGCGGTGAAACAGTAAGCCAACCACCAGAGAAAAATGGGAGCTAAAAAGTGACGATTCAACTCAAGACCGGGCTGATTGCCCTTGCCCTGCTCGGCTCCACCGCGCTCGGCACCATGACCGCTCACGCCGCTGACAAGGAGATCAGCTGGATCTATTGCGGCGACAAGATCGACCCCATTCATGAGAAGTACATCAAGGAGTGGGAAGGCAAGAACCCGGGCTGGAAGGTTACGCCTGAGGTTGTTGGCTGGGAGCAGTGCCAGGATAAGGCCACGACGCTCGCCGCCGCAGGCACGCCTGTCGGCATGGCGTATGTCGGCTCGCGCACGCTCAAGGAATTTGCCCAGAACGACCTGATCGTTCCTGTGCCGATGACCGACGAAGAGAAGAAGGCCTACTATCCGAACATCGTCGATACCGTCACCTTCGAAAACACCCAGTGGGGCGTACCGGTCGCCTTCTCGACCAAGGCCCTCTACTGGAACAAGGACATCTTCAAGCAGGCTGGTCTTGATCCGGAAACCCCGCCGAAGACCTGGGCTGAAGAAATCGCCGACGCCAAGCAGATCAAGGAAAAGACCGGTATTGCTGGTTACGGCCTGCCGGCCAAGACCTTCGACAACACGATGCACCAGTTCATGCATTGGGTTTACACCAACAACGGCAAGGTCATCGATGGCGACAAGATCGTCGTGGACAGCCCTGAAGTGCTTGCAGCCCTCCAGGCCTACAAGGACATCACGCCCTACTCCGTCGAAGGTGCAACCGCCTACGAACAGAACGAAATCCGCGCCATCTTCCTCGACGGCAAGGTCGGCATGATCCAGGCAGGCTCCGGCGCTGCTGCCCGCCTCAAGGACACCAAGATCAACTGGGGCGTCGCACCGCTGCCGCTCGGCCCTTCGGCCAAGGGTGAAGGCACGCTGCTCATCACCGACAGCCTTGCGGTCTTCAAAGGCACGGGCGTAGAAGAAAAGGCGGCGGAGTTTGCCAAGTTCATCACGTCTCCGGGCCCACAGGGCGAGTACGAGCTTCAGGGCGGCGCAGGCCTGACACCGCTGCGCCCGTCGGCGAAGGTCGATGAATTCGTCAAGGCCGACCCGTCGTGGAAGCCGTTTATCGACGGTATCGCGTTCGGCGGTCCAGAGCCTCTCTTCACCGACTACAAGGGTTTCCAGAACTCGATCATCGAGATGGTCCAGTCCGTCGTGACAGGCAAGGCCCAGCCGGCTGATGCCCTCAAGAAGGCTGCCGGCGAGATCGAAGCGTTCAAGTAAGCCTTTGTTGGGATCGCGGGCGCAACACCCGCGATCCTTTAATTATCGAGTGTAAGCGCCGCACGCGCCGGCGACCGGAGACAGGTTTTGGGACAGCTTTTTCTCAACAAGGTTCAGAAGTTCTACGGCGACTTCGAGGTTCTCAAGAGCGTTCAGCTCGAGGTGAAGAACGGCGAGTTCGTTGTTTTCGTGGGCCCCTCCGGCTGCGGCAAGTCCACGCTGCTGCGAATGATTGCCGGCCTCGACGGGACGTCGGCAGGTGACATCGTCATCGACGGGCTGAGGGTCAACGATCTTGCGCCCGTCAAGCGCGGCATCGCCATGGTGTTCCAGTCCTATGCGCTCTATCCGCATATGAGCGTTTTCGAGAATATAGCCTTCCCTCTGCGCGTCGAAAAAATGGACGAGGCAAAGCTGAAAGCCAAGGTCGAGCATGCCGCGCGCATCCTCCATCTGGATCAGCGCCTGCAGCAGAAGCCGGGTATGCTCTCGGGCGGTCAGCGCCAGCGCGTCGCCATCGGCCGCGCCATCGTGCGCGAACCGAAGATCTTCCTGTTTGACGAGCCGCTTTCCAACCTTGACGCCGCCTTGCGCGCCGACATGCGCATCGAGCTTGCAAAGCTGCACCGCCAGCTGAAGGCAACAATGATCTATGTCACGCACGACCAGGTCGAGGCGATGACGATGGCGGACCGGATCGTTGTGCTCAATGCCGGGGACATCGCTCAGACGGGTGCACCGCTGGAGCTCTATCACAAGCCTGCCAACCTTTTCGTTGCCGGCTTTATCGGCAATCCCAAGATGAACTTCCTGCCGGTCACCTGCACGGCGGTCAGCGATGCCGGCGTGACGGTGGACTATAAGGGACAGACGGTAACGATCCCGGTCACGCCACGAGACGGCGCTGTCGGCAAGAGGCTCACGCTCGGCGTGCGGCCGGAGCATATCCATATCAGCTCCGGCGATATCTCGCTGACGGTTGTTCCGAGCGTGATCGAGCGCCTTGGCGCGCAGACGGTAGCCTACGCCTCGCTCGACGGTGAGGGCGAGAATTTCTGCGCCACCCTGCCCGGCAGCGTCGGCGTCAGACCCGAACAGCCGCTCGCTGCCGGGATCAATGTCGCAGACTGCCATCTGTTCGATGAGGCCGGCATCGCTTTCGAGCGGCATGTCGCGTTGACCGATATTGACCTGAACCTACTCAATCCGACGGCTGCCGCTTAGCTGCGCGCAGCCGCCTGTACCGTCATCAGCGATCGAGGAAATGAATGAACGGCGCGTTGGCCGGGTAAGCGTAAGCGCCCCGGTCAGTGATCGCGTACCGGTACATGCAGCTTCTCAGCGCCGCCACGTACAGCAGGCTGTTTGTATCGGTCGAGCCACGACGAATTGCTTCAGGCACACAATGGCGATACGTGCGGTCGTAGCGCGTCAGCAGACGCTGGTCGGAATCGACCCTAACGCCGCCATATGTCTGCCATTGCTGCGGAGGCTCGGCCGCTGATATGCATGCCAGGCTCGCTGCTATTCCCAATGCCACACAAACTCTCATTGACCGATCTCCCCAGCGTTACAGACATTTTGCCGCATGAATGAAATGCAGTCGCAACGCTGAACGTCAAGGTGACCTAGTCGAAGGGAGGTATCGGCCGCCGAAATGTATCCACCGGCCGAGCGATTTACCAAACGAGGCCGCGGGCCGCGACGTCTTCGACGCGTGTCACGATGCCAGCGCGATGGAAGACCATCGTATCGAAGAGGTTCGAGACGACGCAGGTATGATTGGGAATGATGCGGATCTTCTCGCCGATCTCCGGCCGCCGGCCGGTGCACTTCGACAGATCGATGACGCCATGCTCTTCGGAAAGGCCGGTGATGACAGCATCGGGATAGCCGATGACGGTACCATAGTCGGAAAAGCCGAGCAGATCGGAAGTCAGCGCCTTGGAGCCGGCATCGATCACCGCGCGGTCGGCGGTCGGTCGCGACACGACGGTTGCCAGCACATGCATGGCGCATTCGTCCTCGCTGCAATGACCGGCCCGCACCATGGAGCGGTCATTGTAGATGTAGGTGCCGGCGCGATGCTCGGTTGCCGCGGTCACGAGATGGGCTTCGAACAGGCTCGGGCTGCCGCCGTTGCTGACGATCGGGCAGTCTATTCCCGCAGCCTTGAGCGATGACAGGGTCTGGCTGAGAAACGCCTGCACCTCGACAGCAGCTCCTGGTTTGGGGTAGTTCAGGAGGCCGACAAATGTAAGGCCCTGCGCGTCGTTAATGCGGCTGGCAAGGGCTGTTGCTTCTGCCGGTGTCTGGACCCCGCAGCGGCCGCCGCCGGTGTCGCATTCGACAAGGACCGCGAGCGGTTTGCGCGTCGCGAAATATGCAGAAAGCCCATCGACCGTCACGGCACTATCGGCAACGACTTTGAGGCCAAAGATGCGCTCGTTGAGCGCGGCGAGGCGCTCGAGCTTTTGTGGTCCAAGAATGTTGAAGGTGATGAGGATGTCGTCGAAGCCTGCGGCTGCGAAGACTTCCGCTTCGGTGACCTTCTGGCAGTTGATGCCCTTTGCACCGGCGGCGACCTGTTCGGCGGCAAGTGCCGGGATCTTGTGCGTCTTGATATGAGGGCGGAAATTCAACCCGTGCCGGTCCATGTAGGCCTGCGCGCGCGCGATGTTTTCGGCCAGCCGATCCTCATCGATGATCGGCCGCGGTGTCGAAAGGTCGGCGACCTGATCGCCCGGGCAGGCGACGACGGCAAACGGATTGTCGTGCATCTCAGGCTGCTCCCCGCTCGGTGCCGTGTGGATCGGCGATCATCGGCCAGATGTCCTTTGGCGCACGACGATAGGGCGTCTTGGCCGGATTGTTGGGATAAGGTGTACCGGCCGCACAGTAAATGATGTCGGCCGCGATCTTCGAGAAGGAGGCGTAGAAGTGATTGGTCGATTTGATGACGAGGATCTTCTTCGACATTGGATCGATGCCCATCACAGAAAACAGGCTCGGATCGAAGCTCTGTGCACGCGTCGAGTTCAAAATGATGTCGATGCCGTTGAGGACGATATGAACGGAATCGCCAAATGGTGCGATGCTCTCACCAAAACGCATCTCGGCGTTGAGAACGATCTTCACGATCTTGACGAGACCATCGACCGGATTGCCGGTGCCGGGCGCCGACTTGGCGCCGAAGCGCAAGGGAATTTCAGCGCCCTCACCGGCTGCGATGCATATCTGCACCGCCATTGGATCCCAGATCGTGCCGATCGCGCTATCGCGGACGCCGCGGGCCAGCAGCTCCTCCAGGAGGACGGTCGCGTCGCCTGCGGTGCCGCCGCCGGGGTTGTCCCACATGTCAGCGATCACAACCGGCCAGGCAGTTGCAGCAAGTGCCTCGTCCACGGCATGCTTCTCGTCGATCTGTGGCATGATGAAGGTGCCGCGCTTCGAAAAAAGCTCGAGCCCAAGTTCACGGGCCAGCGCTTCGCCCTTCTCGCGCTTGTCGTTCGTCACCACCAGGAGCTTCGTGCCCATCTCGGGCACGTCGCCGGCCATGAAGCCGTGGATCACCGAAATCGACAGGATATCGTCATCGTCGCGTTCAATCTGCATCAGCTTGTCAACGAAGGAACGCATCGGGTCGCGAGACGTCGGAAAAACGTCGATCATCCGGCAATCGAAGACCGACATGACGGGCTTTACCCGACCCTCGATCGTGTCGACGGCAATCTGCCAGAGGTCTTCAGCCCGTTCCACGAAATCCGTGTGCGGGAACTCCTTGAAGTAGACGAAGACGTCAGCCGCGGCGAGACGCTTGGCGGTCAAATGACTGTGTGGATCCAGTTCGGCAAAGACGAGGATATCGGGGCCGACGATCTCGCGTACGCGTGCAAGAATATCGCCCTCGGTATCTTCATAACTTGCCGCCACCATCGCCCCGTGCAGGCCGAGCACCACCGCATCGACAGGCATCGCTGCCTTCAGCTGGCCCAGGACTTCATCGCGCAGCCCTTCGTATGTCGCCTTGTTGACGAGCCCGGCGGGGTCGGCCCAGGCGGCAGTTCCCTCGATCAGTTCCCATCCTTTTGCCGCGCAGACCTGACGGCCGACGGTGATCGGCGCCGAGCACAGTGTCGGCGTATCAGGATGCTGGCCGGGGGGAGCATAGAGCGACGCCTCGAACGCGCGACGATCGACGCAGATAGGGGAGAAGGTATTGGTCTCGGTTGCGAGTGCCGCCGTGAAAATCCGCAAGGTTTCGGCCTTTGTGTTGATCAGCCCATAGGGTTCGGCAGATAGCCGGTGAAGCCGCTGATCTTCCAGCGGCCCTCATGCAGGCGGCAGTAGTAAAGCGTCTGCCACTGCATGATATCGCGGCTGCCATCAGGCTTGGCAATGCCGCCGTCGAACTTCTTGCGAACGAGCGCCATATCGCCCTCGATCTCGATATCCTCGAGCGTTGTGGTCGTAAAGATGGCAGTGCGCGTGTTCTCGGCGAATGATTGGGTGGCAAAATCCTTTGCCTGGCGGACCCACTCGTCACGGTAGGCCGACAACGTCGGAAATGCCAGGCGCCACTTGTCCGGGCTCGTTTCCTTGCGACCGTCAATGCCGATGAAGCCGTCTTCGACGAAATCGTGCTCGACCATCGACCAGTCCGCTGCCAGGAAGGCATCGATATCGCGGTGAACGAGCATCTCCCAGATGGAGTGGCGAGCAATGTCGGAAGCGGGGAAAGGATTCTTGAAAGGATCGCGCATGGGGTTCCCGATTGAAATTCTTTTCATGATTGACGTTTTTCGCTGGTCAAATTCCCCTTTATATGGTCACTTGTCAACTTATCACGAAAATAATTTGCAAGGATCGGTCAATGTCCATCAAGCGTTATGGCACGGTTCAAAAGGGTGCGGGCGGCAAGCCTCTGCCTTTCGCGCGTGCTGTCGAAGCCGACGGCTGGCTCTATGTGTCAGGCCAGGTTGCCATGGAAAATGGTGAAATTATCGACGGCAACATCGTTGCCCAGACTCATAAGACAATCCAGAACGTGCTCGCGATCCTCGAAGAGGCCGGCTACGGCCTCGAGCATGTCGTGCGTTGCGGCGTCTGGCTCGATGATCCGCGCGACTTCTGGACCTTCAACGGCATCTATCAGCAATACTTCGGAGAGCATCCGCCAGCGCGGGCCTGCGTACAGTCTTCGATGATGGTCGATTGCAAGGTGGAGATTGACTGCGTCGCCTATAAAGCGAAAGACAAATAGCACGAGGAGCCGAGGGGGAGCTGGGCATGGATATTTTCTCGACACTGCAGGAAGAGAAGGCCCGGCTTTCGCCATCCGAAAATCGTATCGCCGACATTCTGCTTAATGACTTCGAATTCGCCGTGAACGCCTCGATCATCGAGCTTGCCGAAAAGGCGGATGTCTCGCCGCCGACGGTCACGCGTTTTTGCCGGCGTGTCGGCTGTGAGAGCTTTTCGGATTTCAAGGTCCAGCTCGCCCGCACCGCCTATGTCGGCATGCGCTATCTCAGGCCGGAGCCGAAAAGCAGAAATCCGGCCGACGTCGCCCAGGACATCATCACCAAAGCCCAGAACGCCCTTTTTCTCCTCCACCGCTCGCTTGACCTTGCGGCCGTAGAACAGGCAGCGGAGCATCTGGCCAAGGCTGAGATGATCTATGCCTTTGGCTCCGGCGGCAATTCGTCGATGATCGCAAGCGAACTTCAGAACCGTCTGTTCCGTTTCGGCCTGCGCGTCACGGCGAGTTCGGACCACAGCATGCAGCTGATGATGACGGCTGCGGCAAAACCGGGCGACGTGCTGATCGGCTCGTCTTTTTCCGGGCGCAATGCCGAGCTTGTGCGTTCGTTCACGCTTGCGCGTGAAACCAGGGTCACTTCGATCGCCCTCACCCAGGCAAACAGTCCCGTCGCGCATGCCGCAGATATCGTCGTGCCGATCGATCTTGCGGAAGGCAACAATATCTTCCGGCCCACCTCGACACGGATCGCCTATCTTGCCGCCGTTGATATCCTCGCCAGCCTGGTTGCGTACAATGTGCAGCCACAGGCAGCCGTGACGCTTCGCCGTATCAAACAACAACTCGTGGCCCACCGGGATGGCGATGACCGCCAACTCCTTGGGGACTGAGAATTTCATGCCAGGAAAGGACCTAGAATGACACAAACGGTAGCGATCGTAACCGGCGCTGCGGGCGACATCGGTCGGGCCATTGCAAGCCGGCTTGCGGACGATCACGATGTCATACTGCTTGTCGATATCGACATGGCCGCCGCTGAAAAAGCTGCTCGCGGGCTCGGCCCAGCGGAGCGTTTCGTTGCAGTCAGCTGCGACGTGACGAATGCGCAGAGCGTTGCAGAAATGGCCGAACGCGCAGCCACCCTCGGCACCGTCAAGACACTCGTCAACAATGCGGGTGCAGCTCGCGCCGTCAGCCTGCAGGCTACCACGCCGGAAGACTGGCGCGCCGACAATGCGCTCAATCTGGAAGCGCCGTTTCTGTGCTTCCATGCCGTTGCCGACCTCCTGAAAGCGTCCCAGGGGTCGGTGGTCAACATTGCTTCGGTCAACGGCATGAGCGTCTTCGGCCATCCCGCCTACAGCGCCGCCAAGGCCGGGCTCCTGCATTTCACCAAGCTGGTTGCCGTGGAATACGGCAAGTTCGGTGTCCGCTCCAATGCGGTCGCGCCCGGCACTGTGCGCACCCAGGCCTGGGAGGCGCGTGCGAAAGCAAACCCCAATGTCTTTGAGGAGGCACGTCGCTGGTATCCGTTGCAGCGCGTCGTCGATCCAAAGGATGTCGCCAATGCCGTGGGCTTTTTTGCCGGCCCGCAGGCTACTGGGATTACCGGCGTCTGCCTGCCCGTCGACTGCGGCCTGACGGCCGGACAAGCCGAGCTTGCCCGTACCTTCTCCCAATCCTCAGACTACTGACATAAGTGATATAAAGAGAGCAACAGCTATGGAAACGGCTTCCTATCGCCTCGAAAGCGCGTGGCAACCGGACGGTGGCCCGAACGGTCGCTTTACCTTCACCCTTTTCAACCTGTCGGACGCACCCGTTGCCGGCTTCAAGCTGGTCTACACGTCTCTGACGCGCGTGATCGACAAGACGGCATGCGAGAACGCCACGTTCCTGCGCCGCAACGCAAATTTCCACGAATTCGCGCCGCCGTCGGGCCTGTCGATCGCTCCCGGCGGAAGCTGGACGTTTACCGTCAGCGGCCTGCATCGGCCGGCCAAGCACTGCACCGATGGCGCCAAGTCTGCCTATGTGACGCTTGCCGACGGAAAGCACGCCACGGTCGCGGTGTCGGACCTCCTTCTCGAAGGCCGCGTCAACGAACCGCCGCCGGTGCTGTTGCCGGAGGGCAGGCTCGACCTGCCCTTCGCGCTGCAGCCGTGGCCGGCGGAGATCGACGCCAAGCCCGGCGAAGGTTTCCCGGTCGTGCTCTATCCGGCCGAAGGTTCGTCTTCGGACGATCTTCGTGCGATCTCGACAGTCCTCGCGCTCGTCCGTCGCCTCTTCGAGAGCGCTCATGCGCCGTTCCATCTGTCACCCTCGCCCCAAGGCCGCGCGTTGCGCTTCGTCGCCGATCAGTCGATCGCTGGCGAAGGCTACAAGCTGAGCTTCTCGGCCGACGAGATTACCCTCTCTTACGGCGATCCGGCCGGCCGGCAGTACGGTCTGACCTCCCTGGCACAATTGCTCGAAGGGGCGAGAAGCCAGCCGGGCAGATTCCGCTTTCCTGTTTCGGGCACGATTGCGGACAAGCCGCGCTACAGCTGGCGCGGCTGCCATCTCGACGTGTCGCGCCAGTTCTATCCGGCCGCCGACATCAAGCGGCTCATCGATATCCTGGCCTGGTTCAAGCTCAACATCTTCCACTGGCACCTGACCGACGACGAAGCATGGCGCCTAGAGATCAAGGCCTATCCGCAACTGACGACCACGGGCGTTGTGCGTGGCCCTGACGAACCCCTGTTGCCGCAGCTCGGCAATGGTGCCGAGCCGGTCGGCGGGTTCTATTCGCAAGACGATGTCCGCGACATCGTCGCCCACGCGGGTACCCTGAGCGTAGAGGTCGTTCCGGAGATCGATATCCCCGGCCACAATTCTGCGACGCTGGCCGCACTGCCGGACCTGACCGACGGCCAGGAGGCACCGGAGAGCTATCACTCCGTGCAGGGCTATCCCAACAATGCGCTGAACCCTGCCGTTCCGCTGACCTACGAATTCCTGGAAAAGGTGTTCGACGAGATGGTCGAGCTCTTCCCCTCCTCCTACCTCCACATCGGGGGCGACGAAGTCGCGAACGGCTCGTGGCTCGCCTCGCCGCTTGCCAAGACGCTGATGGAGCGGGAAGGCATATCGGGCACGTTTGCCCTGCAGTCGTACTTCCTGAAGCGCATCAAGGACATGCTGATTGTGCGCGGCCGCAAGCTTGCCGGATGGAACGAGGTCGCCCATGGCGGCGGCGTTGCGGCCAAGGATACGCTGCTGATGGCCTGGGAAAATCCGCAGGTCGGCATCGATCTGGCGAAGGAGGGCTACGAGGTCGTCATGACCCCCGGCCAGGCCTACTATCTCGACATGGTACAGGCTGAAGAGTTCCAGGAGCCGGGCGCGAGCTGGGCCGGCACGGTGCCACCGGCCCATACCTACGGCTATGAAGCAGAAGGCGACTTTCCGGAGGAGCTGAAGGACAAGATGAAGGGCGTGCAGGCCTGCATCTGGTCCGAGCACTTCCTGTCACGCGGCTACTTCAACCGTCTCGTCTTTCCACGCCTTCCAGCCATCGCCGAAGCCGCCTGGACGCCGAAGGCAAAGAAGGACTGGGATCGCTTTGCCGCCATCGTGCCGCTGAGCCCGAAGCTTTAGGAGATTGACCATGCGGATTGCAGTGGGTGGAATTCATACGGAATGCAGCACCTATTCTCCGGTGCTGATGGCAGTTGAGGATTTCAAGGTCCTGCGTGGCGCGGATCTTCTCGGCGCCGATTATTTCAACTTCCTCAAGGCGGAAGACGTCGAACACCTTCCGCTTCTCCATGCCCGTGCCGTCCCCGGAGGTCCGGTCTCGCGCGTCGCCTACGAGGCGTTCAAGACCGAGTTTCTCAATCTCCTGAAAGCGGCTTTGCCGCTCGACGGGCTTTATCTCGCCATGCATGGCGCGGTCAACGTCGAGGGAATGGAGGACGCGGAAGGCGACTGGATTTCGGCGGCCCGAGACGTCGTCGGACCGGATTGCGTTGTGGCCGCAAGCTACGACCTGCACGGCAATGTCAGCCAGAAGATCATCGATCGGCTCGATATCTTCGCCGCCTATCGCACGGCGCCGCATATCGATGTGCGTGAAACGATGGTCCGCGCCTGGTCGATGCTCGTCGATGCCCTGAAGAGCGGCAAGCGTCCGGGCGTCGCCTGGGCGCCGGTGCCGGTTCTTTGGCCCGGTGAGCGTACCTCTACGGAGGACGAGCCGACGAAGGGCCTCTACGACGTCTTGCCCGACGTCGACCGTCGCGACGGCATTCTCGATGCCAACCTGATGATCGGGTATGTCTGGGCCGACGAGCCGCGCGCAACGGCCTGCGCCGTGGTGACGGCCTGCGATAAGGCGGCGGCCATCAAGGCCGCGGAGGAGATTGCGCGTTCCTATTGGAGCGCACGTGAGGAATGTGTTTTCGGTCCGGTCACCGGTCCGCTTTCCGACATGCTTGATATCGCCGAGAAGGCGGAGACGATGCCGGTCATCCTGGCTGACTCCGCAGACAACCCGACAGGCGGTGGTGTAGGCGATCGGGCCGATGTCTTGAACGCGGTGATCACCCGCCGCTTCGACGGCGCCCTGATTGCCGGCATTACCGATCGGCCGGCCGTCGAGGCCTGCTTTGCGGCGGGCAAGGGTGCGAAGGTCGCGCTGTCGATCGGCGRCAGCCTCGATCCGGCGAGCATGCCGGCAAAGGTTGACGCGGAGGTGGTCAATCTCGACGATCCGGGCCCCGCTGCCGAACGCCAGGCAGTGGTCAGGTTCGGCGGTATCACCGTCGTTCTTGCCGCCCGTCGCCGCCCCTACCACAACATCGCCGATTTCACCCGACTCGGGCTCGATCCGAAGACGGTGCGGCTGCTCGTGGTGAAATCGGGTTATCTTTCCCCCGAACTGGCGCCCATCGCCAATCCGAACCTCATGGCGCTGACGCAGGGCGTGGTGAACCAGGATATCGAGGGGCTGGCCAGCAAGCGTCGTGCACGGCCGGTTTTCCCCTTCGACCGGGATTTCGACTACCAACCGCAAGCGCGCTTTTCGGCGCGCTGGCAGGACTGACATCATCTTGCCTTGGCAAGGTTTCGGCTTCCCGCCGAACCTGCCAAGGCGCGGTCACCCCCGCAGCGGCGGGTGATTTGCGAGCCCCTCGATACCCATCATGACCCGTCTCCTCCCCGATGTTTTCCGCAACCCGACGATCCGGGTCAGCATGCTTGCGATCTTCGCCTTCGGCTTTGCGGGCGCCGCAACCTCGCCCTATCAATCCGTGGTGGGCATTCGCGAGCTTGGCCTGAGCAATGGGCTCTACTCCGCGCTGATCTTCTCTGCCGCGGCCGTCAATGTCATCGTCAGCATCCTGCTCGGCAACCTCGCCGACCGGCTCGGCGAGTACCGCACCATGATGCTCTCGGTCGCGGTCTTCGGCATTCTCGGCTATGGTGCAATTTATGTCATCCCCACTCAGGTGACGTTCGTCGTCAGTGCGCTCTTGTTGTTGCCTATCTATGGCTCCATGAACTCGCTGCTTTTCGCCAACGTTCGCGCGACGACCAAGGGCATGCCGCGCGACGAAGTCGCGACGGTCAATTCCGGCGTTCGGGCCATGATTTCGCTGTCCTGGGTGCTGGTGCCCGGCATCACCGGCGCACTCTTGTCGCGATCGTCGAGCATGCTGCCGGCCTATCTCTTCGCAGGCCTTGCGTGCGTCGTCTGCCTTGCGCTGATCGCCATCTTCCTGCCGCGCCAGACCGGCACGGACAAGGCTGCCACCCGCCATCTGTCGTATCTGGCCGCTCTCGGAGAAGTCGTCTCGCCACCTGTCTTCGCCAGGGTGATCGCCGTGGCGCTGATTAGCAGCACGCTGCATGTGAATGGAGCCGTTCTGCCGCTGATCGTCACCGGCGCCGCGCACGGGACCGTCGGCGACATCGGCATTCTCGTCGGTATCGTCGCCTTCCTCGAAGTTGTCTTCATCGTCGTCTGGGGCCGCGCGCAGCGGCTGATGAGCCACGTGACGGCGCTTGCGATCGGCACCGTCATCTATGTCGCCTACCTCCTCCTGCTTGGCTTTGCCTCGGCGCCCTGGCATGTCTACGCACTGACGCTGATAAGCGGTATCGGCGCTGCAGCGCTGATCAGCATCCCGATTACCTATCTGCAGGATCTGATTGCCGAACGCCCCGGTCTCGGCAGCGCCCTGATTTCGGTGAACATTTTCCTCAGTGCCGGCCTGAGTGCCCTGCTGTTTGCGATCGGCACCGGCGTCAGCAGCTATTCCGGAACAGCCGTCATCGGCGCGGTCGCCGGTATGTCCGGCCTCGGACTGCTGTTGTTCTTTGAGCGGGACAAGCGACGCTGAAGGCGCTTTTTCCTCGAGGTTCCACTGGGGAACGACGATGGGCATGAATGCCAAAAGCGCGTGCCGAAACCCACTACAGCAGCATCGATGCGCCCCGATCGAGATAGGTGTCGAGGAATTGCTCGAGGCGCGGGTTCCGCGGTTTCCTGAATACGTCTTGCGGCGCGCCGGTGAAAAGCACCTTGCCGTGATCGAGGAATGTGATCTGCTGGCCGACCGTCGCAGCAAAGCCGATCTCATGGGAGACGACCACCATCGTCATGCCTTCCGCGGCGAGATCACGCATGACGTTCAGGACTTCGCCGGTCAGCTCCGGATCGAGGGAAGATGTCGGCTCGTCGAAGAGCATGATCTTCGGCTTCAGCGCGAGTGCGCGGGCGATGGCGACGCGCTGCTGCTGTCCGCCGGAGAGCTGCGAGGGGTAGTGCCCCGCGCGGCTTTCCAGACCGACCTTGATCAGCTGTGCCATGGCGCGCTCTTCGGCATCCTTGCGGTTCAGCTTGTGAACAGTCTTGAGCGCCTCGCTGACATTGCCGAGTGCCGTCATATGCGGCCAGAGATTGAACTGCTGGAACACCATGCCGATCTGGGCCCGGATCGCGCGGTTGGCCGCAGGCGATATGCGCTCGCGCACCCCTTGAGCGTTCTGGGTGAAGCCAAGGACCTCGCCGTTGACTGTAATGGTGCCGGATGTGGCCTCTTCCAGAAAGGCCATGCAGCGCAGGAGTGTGCTTTTGCCGGAACCGGACGGGCCAATCAGGCACGAAACCTGCCCCTGTGGAATCTCGAGGTCAATGCCGTGCAGGACCGTCGAGTCCCCGAACTTCTTGACGAGATTTCTGACTGCGATCGCGGGGAGGCTCATGCGTTGAAAAACCTGAATCTGGTGAGTTTCGTTTCGACGAGATGGCCGAGTCGGCCGGTAATCTCGACAAGAATCCAATAAAACAACGCCAGCACCGACAGTGCTTCGACGAAGGCATATTGTTGGGCACCGATGGCGCTCAGCGTTGCCGTCAGCTCTGGAACGGTGATGATCGACAGCACGGCCGTCTCCTTCATCAAAAGGACGGCCATATTGAGCGACGGCGGCAGGACCAGCATAGTCATCTCGGGCAGCAGGATGCGGCGGATGATCTGACCCTGGTTGAGGCCGACGCATTCGCCGGCCTCGATATGTCCTTTGGGGACGGCCATGAAGCCGGAACGGAAGATCTCGCTGTAGTAGGCTGCACCGTAGATCGAGATGCCCAGAAGACCGGCGGGCAGCGGGTCGAGAGACAAGCCGATGAACGGACCGCCGTAATAGACCAGGAATATCTGGATCAGGAACGGCGTGCCGCGCAAAATGGCGACGACGAAACCGAGCAGCTTGTCCAGCGCCATCCCGCCAAATCGCCTGCCGACGGCGATGAAGAAGCCGAGTACGGCGGCAGCGATCGTGCCGACGATCCAGATGAAGACGGTGACGGCGGCTCCGCTTGCGATGGCGGGCCAGGCGTCGAGAATGACGTTGATGTCGAAGCTCATCTGGGAACTCCGGGAAGGGAGCGCTCGATCATGCCGCCGGCCAGCGCCACAATCCAGTTGATCGCGAGATAGATCAGCCCGGCGGACGCGAAAATCTGCAGCGGCAGGAACGTGCTGCCCGCCAGGTCCTGCGCCATGCGGGTCAGCTCGACGATACCGACGACAGAAACGAGCGACGATGCCTTGAGAATGAGGATCGCCTCGTTGACGAGCGCTGGAAACGTCAGCCGCAGGGCAATCGGTGCCTTGATGCGGCGGAAAATCTGGCTCGGCGTCAGGCCGACCATCTCTGCCGATTCAATCAGGCCGACCGGCACGCTGGCAAAGCCCCCGCGCAGGTTTTCGGCCTGATAGGCTGCGGTGCAGAGCGAGAGGCCGACAATCGCCGCCACGATACTCGGCACGTTCAGCCCGATCGCCGGAAGCATGTTGTAGATGAGCAGCAACTGCACCAGCAGAGGCACGCCGCGGAAGAAGCTGATGAAAATCTGGGCAGGCATGACAAGCAGTTTCTTTTTCGAGAGAAGCATGCCTGAAAGAAGGATCGCGATCGCAAAGCCGATCAGGATCGATACGACGCTGATCGTCACCGTATAGATCGACGCCTGCAGCAGCAATTCGAATAGTTTGATGGACATGTCCGGCTTGTTCCGCCTGGGCGTCGGAGAGACCTGATCGCGCCCGGAAGTCCCGAGCGCGATCGATTATCGATCTGGACTGATTAGAATGCCGGGTCCTTGACAGCATCCGGGGTGTCGAAGGAAGCACCGAACCATTTTTTCTGGAGCTCGGCCATGCGCCCGTCAGCCTTGATCTTCAGCAGAGCCGCATCGATCGCGTCCATCAGCGCAGCATGATCGGCATCCTTCAGGCCGATGAAGCCGAAATAGGACTTCTTGCCGAAGGGGGGCAGGACGACTTCGAAGGTGCCTTCGCGCTGCTTGGCGACGAAGGCAATGTTCGGCAGCGAGTTCGCAACGCCGGCGATACGGCCCGCTGCCAGATCGGCGTAGGATTCAGTAAAGGCGGGATACTCGCGGATATCGACCTTGGACGGCAGCGTTTCGGAGAATTCCTTGAGCTGGTCGAGCTGGGACGTGGCCTTGCCGACGCCGATCTTCTTGCCGGCAATGTCTGCCGGCTTGCTGATCGACGTGTCGCCAGCCTTCTTCAGCACGGCAATCGTTGCTTCAGCGATCGGGGGGGTAAAGCGATAGCGCTCCATGCGCTTCTTGGTGATGGTTGCGGGTCCCGCAACAACGTCGAACTTGCCAGCTTCGAGCGCAGGGAAAACGCCATCCCAGGGGAGGGCCACCCACTCGATCTTGACGCCGAGTTCCTTGCCGATTTCGGCGAAGAGGTCGACGTTCAAGCCAGCGTGCTCGCCGGCGTCGATAAAGTCGAACGGCGCAAAGGCCGTCTCGGTGCCGACCTTCAATGTGCCGGCCGCCTTGACTGCTGCAAGGGTGTCGGCCGCGTGCGCCGAAAACGTCGCTCCGAACAGGAATGCAGCGCCGACGAGGCCCTTGAGCAATGAATTTGCAATCATGATCATCTCCAGTTTTCACTCCCCGAAAGAGGAGTTCGAGTTCCCGATTTTTAGTCCGTTGAACGGACTTCTGTGGTCCGCTTTTGACTATACAAATAGATATAGGCTAGCCTAAGGTGTCAACGTCAAAGTCGAAAGACGCAAATTTTGTGCCGGACGGCAAATGTTGAGAGCACGCAGCATGGCCATGCCGCGTCCGATCCGGGTATTTTATGTCGCTGGAAGAGGTGGCGTCTTGGTGCCGATTCATCAGAGAATTTTCAAAGACATAGAGACGAAGATCCTGAACGGCGGTTGGCGGCCCGGCGACCGCATTCCGATAGAACACGACCTTGTGGAGCAATATGGCTGCTCCCGCATGACGGTGAGCAAGGCGCTGTCCACTCTGGTGGAGCGAGGTCTGATCGTGCGCCGGCGGAAAACCGGTTCTTTCGTCGCCAGTCCCCAGATTGATCGCACTGTCATGGATATCCAGGACATCAGCACCGAAGCGGCTCTGGCGGGCTACGAGCATCGCCACGAAATCCTGGCACGCAAGATCGACAGGCTGGGACCGGCGGAGGCGGCACAATTGCGTAGTCCCGAGGGGGAGGACGTGCTGAGGCTTCAGTGCCTCCACATCGTCGACGGCAGGCCGACCGCCATCGAACGCCGCATTATCCTCTTGGCGACCGTGCCGCTCGCCAGGCACGAGAATTTTAAAGAGGCGCCGCCGGCAAAGTGGCTTCTGTCGCAGGTGCCGTGGTCGAAAGCCAGGCACGTTATCCGTGCAGTCTCGGCCGATGCTGTGACCGCGCGCATCCTGCAGATCGAGCGCGGCGAGCCCTGCCTCAATCTCATTCGCCAGACGTGGCAGAACGACCGCATGGTGACCTATGTGGAGATCACGCATCCCGGTGATCGCTTCCAGTTCGCCGGCGTGTTTCATCCGGCGGAGAAACGCCCGTCGCGCCGCCACCCGTAGGAGGCCCCGATTGACCGACCACCAACACGTCAGGCCCCTTCCGCTCAAATCCCTCCAGGCCTTCGAGGCGGTGGGCCGCTGCGGCGGCGTGACGGCCGCAGCCACGGAACTCAACGTGTCGCCGGGGGCGATCAGCCAGCAGATCCGCAAGATCGAGAGCTTTCTCGGCGTCACCCTCTTGGAGCGCAGCGGCCGCACGGCAGAGCTGACAGTGTGGGGGCGGCTCTATCATAGGGAGATTTCAAAAGGATTCGAGCAGTTTGCCGTCGCCGAGCAGGTCCTGGAGCGCGCGCGCAACGAGAATGCACTGGTGCTGAGCGCGTTGTCATCCGTGGTCAACAAATGGATCGGCCGGCGCATCTTCGACTGGCAGGCGCTTCACCCTGATGCTCACGTCAGGGTGACGGGGCGAGACAGGGAACCGCGCATGGGGTTCGACGAGGTCGATTTTCGCGTCAGCTACGGATCCGACGTCCTGCAGCACGACCACTACGCGGAACTCTTTCGCGATTGGGTCGTGCCCGCCTGCTCGCCGGCGCTGGTCGAAGGCCGCACGCTCGCGCCCGCAACGTTGTTTCAATATCCCCTCTTGCACGTCGAATGGGAAAGACACTTCACCCCCTACCCCAGTTGGGCGGAGTTTGCCGCAAAAGTCGGCGTTCAGCTGAAGGAGGCATCCTCGGGGCTTTCCTTCACATTGTCGAGCAGCGCCATCGACGCAGCTGTCAACAAGCGAGGCATCGTGCTTGCGCAGATGTCGATGATTGCCGACGAACTCGAAGCGCAGACGCTGGTCATCCCGGTCGACATCCGGATTGCGCTGCAGGAGAGCTATTTCCTGGCCTGGGACCGCTCAGCGCTCCAGAAGCCCTACGGGCGGGAATTCCGCGACTGGGTCATCGCCATATCCAGACAGCAGGCGCAGATCTCCGCGCCGTGATCCTTTAGAAAAACTAAAACGGAAATCAGTTCAGCGATATTGATGAAAAAAATCGCATGGCGCTAATTTGCGCGATCCGCAACGATCAGCCTTCAGGAGAGCGTCATGGCACGGACCGACAAGATGAAACTGGGTACGTTTGTCTACACGTTCGGCTTTCATCCGGCCTCCTGGCTGCATCCCGCCAGCAATGTCCACGGCGCCAACGATTTCAGCCACCTCCTCGATGTCGCGAAGCGCTCAGAGGCCGCTAAACTTGACTTCATGTTCATGGCCGACTCCCCGGCTGCGGCGGTCGGTGATCCGGACGCGCTATCTCGCATCCCCACAAAGATGAACCGTTTCGAGCCGCTGTCGCTTCTCTCAGCTCTGTCGGTGACCACTGAGAAGCTTGGGCTCGTCGCCACCGTGTCGACGAGCTACTACGAGCCGTACAATGTCGCCCGCCTCTTCGCCTCGATCGATCATCTGAGCGGCGGCCGCGCCTGCTGGAACGTCGTGACTTCGGATCACGACGAGACCGGCTACAACTTCAATCGCGAAGGACTGGATCCGCACGCGCTGCGCTACGAGCGCGGCAACGAGTTCGTCGATGTCGTATTCGGTCTCTGGGACAGTTTCGAAGAAGGCGCATTGCTTCTCGACCGGGAAAACGGCGTCTACTACGACAAGGCGAAGCATCACACGCTCAATCACAAGGGCAAGCACTTCCAGGTGCGCGGGCCGCTCAATATCGCCCGCACACCGCAGGGCCGACCAATCATCGCGCAGGCCGGCGGTTCGCAGCCCGGCATGGACATGGCCGCGCGCACGGCCGAGATCGTCTTCAGCCTTGCCTCCAACATCGATCGAAACCGCGCTTTCTATGAGAACGTCAAGGCTCGAATGCCGGCCTATGGGCGCAATCCGGACGATCTGAAGATCATGCCGGGCGTCGTGCTGAACGTCGGCGAGACGCAAGCCGAGGCAAAAGCGAAAGTCGACTACCTGATCGATAAGATGCACCCGGATGTCGGACGGCTCATGCTCTCAGAATTTCTCGAAGCGGATCTGCGTGGCGTACCGCTGGACAAGCCGTTTCCGATGGACCGGCTGCCGGACGCGCCCAAGGGCTCGCGCGCGCTGTTCGATGAACTCGTCGATTTCGTCAAAAGCGGGCGCACGGTCGGCGAACTCGTTCGCCACTATGCCGAAAAGCACACCGGCAACGGCATCACCGGTACACCGGCCCAGATCGCAGATTTCATGGAGGAATGGTTCGAGACGCGCGCCGCCGACGGCTTCATACTGATGTTCCCGACGCTTCCCTCAAGCCTCGACGATTTCGTCAGGATGGTACTGCCCGAACTGCGCCGGCGTGGCCTTTTCCGCGAGGAATACGAAGGCACAACGCTTCGCGAGAACCTTGGGATTTCGATGCCGGCCAATCGCTTTGCCAAACTCCCCGTCACAGCGTGAAGATGGAGGCGTAGCGATGGACACGGTCATCATGGACAGGACGGTCGTCGATCAATCTGCATTCAAGCTGTCGATGCGCCAGTTGGCCGGCGCTGTCAGTGTCGTGACGGTCGGCGAGCGCGAGGAGCGCACGGGCTTTACCGCAACGTCGGTGTCATCGCTCTCTGCCGACGTCCCCTCGGTGATTGTCAGCGTCAACCGGACGTCTTCCTCCTGGCCCGTCGTCGAACAATACCGCCGCTTTTGCGTCAACGTGCTTGCCGCCGATCAACAGCACGTGGCGCAGTCCTTTGCGGGTTTCGGCGGACGGAAGGGCATTGACCGTTACGCCGACGCACAATGGTATTGCCTTGCGACCGGGACGGCTGCGCTCAAGGATGCACTGACGGTTCTCGACTGCGAGCTCGAAGCGGTCTTCAACCACCACTCGCATGCCGTTTTGATCGGGCGCATCTGCGCGATCGCTACCCGCGAGGACGTCGAGCCGCTACTTTACTGGCGCGGTGGCTATCGTCGCCTCTTGGGCGACGCCATGGTGGATTCCTTGGCTTGAGGCTGACGCGGCCAAGTCCCAATCGTCTCCGATCGAAAGCGGTCAGCCGGAGGCGATTGACTGGCGGCGATCATCGACCTGTTTGGCGATCACGCACAGAAGCTCGAACATCATCGTTGCCCCGGCCAGTGCCGTCATTCCAGCCAGGTCGAAAGGTGGGGAGACTTCAACGACGTCAGCGCCGACGATGTCCACGCCCTGAAGCAGCCTGATCATCTGCTGTGCCTCGCGGGTGGTGAAGCCGCCGGCTTCGGGCGTGCCTGTCCCCGGCGCCATGGATGGATCGATGCTGTCGATGTCGAAGGTGACATAGGTCGGCTGATTGCCGGCAATCGCTCTCGCCTCCTGCATGACGGCTTTGACGCCCCGGTCGACAAACTCCTCCATGTAGATGATGCGCACGCCTTGCTGCCTTGCCCAGTCATGTTCATCGGGCTCATAGATCGAACCGCGAATTCCGATCTGCACGATCCGCTTCGGATCCAGCAGGCCCTCTTCGATGGCGCGGCGGAACGGCGTCCCGTGGGTGTAGGGATTATCGCCGAAATACCGGTCGTTGGTGTCGGAATGGGCATCGAAATGGATGAGCCCGACAGGCCGCTCCCTCGCGACAGCGCGCAGAACTGGAAGCGTCATCAGGTGGTCGCCGCCGACCGAAAGCGGAATAGCACCCGTAGCGACGATCGCTGCCATGCCGGTTTCGATACGGCTCAGGGCATCGGCAAGGTTGATCGGGTTCACTGACAGATCGCCGACATCGGCAACGTTTGCGATGCCGAATGGCTCGGTGCCGGAGACGTGATGAACCCGGCGCATCAGGCTGGACTGGCTACGCACCTCGCGCGGGCCGTGCCTCGCCCCCGCCCTGTTCGTCGTCCCGCCGTCCCACGGAATTCCCACCAACGCGATATCAAGTCCTTCGGCGGTTCTGGCGACAGGCAGCCGCATGAAGGTCGCATGCCCGGCAAAACGCGGAACGTCGGCGGCGTCGATCGGCTGGTGGAAAGTCTCGTTCATGGCGCTGTCCTGTCGGGCTGTTTGGTCGCTCGCAAAATTGGATCGCCGCCATTCGTTGCACAAGTGCATTCTGCGCAGTTCCCGTACGGTGCCGATCGGCGCTTCTCACGATCAGCAAAAAAGGCCGAGCGATCGCGGCTCGGCCTTTCTTCATTCGGACATGCCTCAGCAGCAATCAGCCAATCGACATCAGACTGGCGTTTCCGCCCGCTGCCGCCGTGTTGATCGACGTCGACACTTCCTCCAGCAGCCAGTTGAGGCAATAGGCCTCGGGATCTTGCTCCAGCTCCAGCGTGGAGGCCGATTGCACCAGCAACAATGGACCTGGCATTGCGGCGACCTTCTGCAGCATTGCTAAGACGCGATCGGGATCGCCTTCGATGAGGGCGCCGGACATCGGCGTGCCGTCGCCCGCAGCGTCACTGAAGGCGATGCGCTGGGCAACGCTTGCCGGAATACCGTTCAGGCTGGAACGAAGACCATCGCCACAGTCGATGACCGCGCTGTTGCCGGTGGCAAGCACCGATGACACCTGCCGGCGCAGGCCGACGGCCGAAACGGGCGCACAGTAGATCGTGCCGCGGGCGTGGAGCGCGTAAACGTTGCGTTCCCCGACCGGACCTGCAAGCTCGGTTTCGAGACCGAGCGCTGATTGACCGCCGAGATTGCGCGCCATTTCGGCCTCGTCCTGGAGCCCCTCTCTATCAAGCCACTTGGCGAAATCCGATAGCGCCGGATCGCTATAGACCGAGCTGTGCTGCGGCGGGATGGGTTGTGTTCTGACGAGACGCCCAAGGTAGAGCGGCCCGCCGGCCTTGGGTCCGGTACCGGACAGGCCCCGGCCACCAAAAGGCTGTACGCCGACCACAGCGCCGATGACGTTGCGGTTGACGTAAATATTGCCGACCTTGATGCGCGACGTCACGTGCGCGATGGTTTCATCCAGGCGCGTATGCAGGCCGAACGTCAGGCCGTAACCGGTCGCGTTGATGTCGTCGATCAGCCGGTCGAGATTCTGGCGGCGCCAGCGGATAACGTGAAGGACAGGCCCGAAGACTTCCCGTTTGAGATCGGAAATGGTGCGCAATTCGACAATGGTGGGGGAAACGAAAGTGCCGTGCTGGGTTGCTTCAGGCAGTTCCACTCGTTCGACTGTGCAGCCAAGCTCCCGCATCGCCCGAACATGGGTCTCGATGATCTCTTTCGCCTCGGCGGTGATGACAGGGCCGATGTCGGAAGACAGGCGATTGGTGTTGGCAATTGTCAGTTCCTGAAGCGCGCCCTTCAGCATCGCAAGCGTCCGATCTGCCACGTCTTCCTGCAGGCACAGGATACGCAGTGCCGAGCAGCGCTGCCCGGCGCTGTCGAAGGCTGAGGCGATGACGTCGCCGACAACCTGCTCGGCGAGCGCCGACGAGTCGACGATCATGGCGTTCTGGCCGCCGGTCTCGGCGATCAGCGCAATAGGTTCGCCGCTCGCAGACAGGCGCCCTGCGAGCTCCGCCTGGATGAGCCGGGCAACTTCGGTCGATCCCGTGAACATCACAGCCGCGGTTTCGGGCGCCGCAACGAGCGCGGCTCCGACCCGGCCGTCGCCGGGCACGAGCTGGACGACATCGAGCGGGATTCCGGCCTCGTGCAGGATGCGGACCGCTTCGGCGGCGATCAGCGGCGTCTCTTCGGCAGGTTTTGCCAGAACGGGGTTGCCGGCCACCAATGCCGCCGCAACCTGCCCGGTGAAGATTGCCAGCGGAAAATTCCACGGGCTGATGCAGACGACAGGGCCAAGCGGCGCATGCGACGGACCGAGCGTCCGGCGAGCCTGTTCTGCGTAGTAGCGCAGGAAGTCGATCGCCTCGCGCACCTCGGCGATGGCGTTCTGCACCGACTTTCCAGCTTCGCGAATGATCAGCCCGAGCAGCGTCTCGATCCGGGCCTGCATGATGTCTGCGGCGCGGTCGAGCATGACCGCCCTGTCGCCCGGCGATACCGAAGCCCAGGATGACGAGATCCTCTTTGCTGCCCCGGCGGCAATTGCCGCCTCCTTCTGCGTTGTCTCGCGTACGGTGCCGACGACGTCACGACTGTCGGCGGGGTTGAGAACGTCGCGCGGCTTGGCGGCTGGCGACGTCGTCTGGCTTGGAACCGCTTCCCAGGCCTGCGCTGCGCTGGCCTTCAACGCGTGGGTCAATCCCGCAAGCACCGCTTCGTCTGAAAGATCAAGGCCGCCTGAATTCCGGCGCAAGTCGTAGAGGTCGGTCGGAAGAGCAATCTTGTCGTGCTTCTGGCCGACGACAGCCATCGTCGAGACGATGTCGACCGGGTCGGCGACGAGCTCTTCGATCGAGACGTTGGGGTCGGCGATCCTGTTGACGAAAGACGAGTTGGCACCGTTTTCAAGGAGACGGCGCACGAGATAGGCGAGCAGCGTTTCATGCGTGCCGACAGGTGCATAGATGCGGCAGGGACGGTTCAGGTTCTGGCGTCCGACGACCTCGTCATAAAGCGGCTCGCCCATGCCGTGCAGGCACTGAAACTCGTATTTGCCGACATAGTAGTCGGACCCTGCCATCTGGTAGATCGTCGCCAGGGTCTGGGCGTTGTGCGTGGCAAACTGCGGGAAGACAGCGTCTGTCGCCGCCAGCAGCTTTTTCGCGCAGGCGATATAGGAAACGTCCGTGTAAATCTTGCGCGTGAAGACTGGAAAATCGTCAAGGCCGTCGACCTGGGCGCGCTTGATCTCCGCATCCCAATAGGCGCCCTTGACGAGCCGCACCATGATGCGGCGCCCGGCGCGACGGGCAAGGTCGATGATGAAATCGAGCACGAAGGGGCAACGCTTGCCGTAAGCCTGCACCACAAATCCCATGCCGTTCCAGTTCGCGAGATCCCGGTCCAGGCACAGGCTCTCCAGGATATCGAGCGACAGTTCCAGCCGGTCGGCCTCTTCGGCGTCTATGTTCAAGCCTATGTCGTAGGACTTGGCGATCAGCGCCAGTGCCTTCACCTTCGGCAGCAGTTCATCCATCACGCGTGCGCCCTGCGCACGGGCGTAGCGCGGATGCAGGGCCGAGAGCTTGATGGATATGCCCGGACCCTCATAGATGCCGCGGCGGTCGGAGGCCTTGCCGATCGCGTGAATCGCGCTCTCGTAATCCCTGTAGTAACGCTGCGCATCGGCGCCGGTCGTCGCGGCTTCGCCGAGCATGTCGTAGGAATACCGGAAGCCGCGCTGTTCGAGCGTCTTTGCCCGCTGCAGCGCTTCGTCGATGGTCTCGCCGGTGACGAACTGCTCGCCCATCATCCGCATTGCCATGTCGACGCCCCGGCGAATGACCGGCTCGCCGCAGCGGGCGATCAGGCGCGTGAGTGCCGCAGACAGGCTGCGATCGTTGACAGTGGATGTCAGCTTGCCGGTGACCACAAGGCCCCATGTGGCGGCATTGACGAAAAGCGAGCGACCGCCGCCGAGATGAGCCTTCCAGTCACCCTCAGAAACCTTGTCGCGGATCAGGGCATCACGCGTCGCGGCGTCGGGAATGCGCAGCAGAGCTTCGGCAAGGCACATCAGCGCCACGCCTTCCTGGCTGGAAAGCGAGTATTCGTGCACAAGTCCCTCGACGCCGGTGCCCTTGTGCTTGGCGCGCAGCGCTTCGATCAGCTTGCGGGCGGTCTTTGCGGCGGCTTGCCGGACCTGATCGGGAAGAGCTGCGGCATCGACGAGGCGGGGAACGCACACAGTTTCAGGCGTGCGGTAGGCCGAAGTGATCGCCTGCCTCAGCTCGCTCTGAGGGCGGATGGCCGGTGCAAACCCGTCAAAGGGATTTGCAGTGCCATCTGCCTTCTCTATGGTGACCTCGGCCGCCACCGCGCCATTGATGCTCGTCATATCAGCTCCTATTGGGACAGGTGGACAAGCTAGCAGATTTCATGAGGTCAATTTCACTTGATTTATGGCCAACAAACCTGTATTTCGCCATTAATTTGCCGTTTCAAAGGGAATTATTGTGACGACGTCAAGCCACAGCAGAGAAATCGACCTTTTCGATCACAAGATCATCGAAGCGCTGATGGCGGATGGCCGGATGTCGGTGACGGACCTTGCAAAGCGCGTCGGACTGTCGAATACGCCTTGCCAGGTGCGGCTCAAGAGATTGATCGAAGATGGCTATATTCTGGGCTTCCGCGCCATCATCGATGTCAACAAGCTAGGCAGGAACCATGTTGCGTTCACCGAGGTCAAGCTTTCCGACACACGTGAGAATGCCCTGAACGCATTCAATATCGCAGTCAGGAAGCTGCAGGAGGTCGAGGAATGCCACATGATCGCTGGCGCCTTCGATTATCTGCTCAAGATCCGGACGTCGGACATTGCAAACTATCGGCAGGTTCTCGGCGAAAAGATCTCCAGCCTGCCCTTCGTTGCAAACACGTCGACATTTGTTGCCATGGAAGCAATCAAGGAAGCCGGCGCCTAAGGCCTGCGCAGAGAGCGGGGTTACTAAGCAGCCCTGGAGACGTTTGTGGTGCAGCCGGAAGCCTCAAGCGCCGCGACAACGACGTCGACAAACAATCTGCGGAACCAGACCGATCGGCCGTCGGCGCGGTCGACGCGCCGATAGAGCATGGTGACCGGGTCTGCCGGCAGGTCCAGCGGCGGCACCGAGAGCGCAAGTCCATGCAGTTGCGCCATGCATCGGGCAATCGACTCCGGAATCGTCGCGATTGCAGGCATTGCCCTTAGCGCCGTCGGCAGGGCGGAAAAGCGCGGTACCGTCGCGACCACCTGACGACGCAGGCCGACGCGGCCAAGAGCGACATCGAGGTTGTTGGCGCTGTTGCCTTCGAAAGACACGGTCAAATGCGGCGTCTTGACAAAGTCCTCGAGCTTCAAAGGAGCCTTCAGCCTCACCTGCTCAGGGTCGAAGACGCAGATCGAAGACTGGTTGAAGAGCGGCGCACGGATGTGCCAGGACGCAGGATCGTCATGGACGGAGACGCTGAAGTCGTAGGCGCCTTCATCGAGCATGCGCGCAGCGTCGCGCTTGTCGGACGCTATACCGACCAGCCGGGATCCGGGTGAGAGTTCGCGCAATCGCGCCACCAACGGGCCGAAAAACGCCGACTCCAGATTGTCGCACATGCCGATCCGGAATTCGCCCTGCCAGCTTGCGGGGTCGAATGCCGTCGGCGGCCGAATGGCTCGCTCTATGCCTGACAATGCGTCTTCGATCGCCGGTGCGATGGCAAGAGCCCTTGGTGTTGGCTGCAGCCCTCGTCCTACCCTGACGAACAACTCGTCGTCGAGCGTCTCGCGCAACCGCTTCAACGCAGCCGACAGGCCGGGCTGGCCGAGCAGAAGTCGCTCGGCGGCACGGCTGACATTCCGTTCCTGCATCAGCACGGAAAATGCCAGCAGCAGGTTCAGGTCTATCTTGCGGAGGATTGCATCATTCATCATCTCCAGTAATACCTGGCATAGGTACTATCAATTTGCAATAGGTTCTGAAGCTGTACATTTTCTCGTTCCTCTGTCGCCCGATCCTCCCGCGGCGCCAGCACGAAAGGAACGATCATCAATGACTATTTCCAAACCGAAAGGCGGAGCCGGCCTGGCGTTGCTGCTGCTGTGCGCTGCCAATTTCCTTGACGCCATGGACGTCTCGACCATCGGCGTTGCGCTTCCCGCCATCCAGGCGGAACTCGGCATGAAGGCTACATCCCTGCAATGGGCAGTCAGCGCCTACGTGCTCGGATACGGGGGCTTCCTGCTGCTTGGGGGCCGTGTGGCCGATGTCTTCGGACATCGCCGCACCTTCCTCTGGTCTCTCGGCATTTTCGCCGCTGCCAGTATTGCCGGCGGTTTCGTCGACAGCGGGCCGACGCTGATTGCCGCGCGCCTGGTGAAGGGGATTGCCGCCGCCTTCACGGCGCCGGCTGCTCTTGCCCTGCTGCTCTCCGTATTCGGCGAGGGCAATGCGCGCGCAAAGGCGCTCGGGGTGTTTGCGTCGACAGGGGCCACCGGATTTGTGCTCGGAATGGTCCTGGGCGGCGCGGCGACCATCGTCAGCTGGCGGGCAACGCTCGTGATGGGTGCGCCGGTGGCCATGATTGCGCTTGCAGTCGCCCCCTTCGTGCTGCCTGCGGATCAGCCGAGGACCGGCCCGCGCCCGACGTTCGATTGGGCTGGAGCCCTGACGATCACCCCCGGCCTCCTGCTCTTCGTGTTCGGCATCACCAACGCCGCAGCCGCCGGCTGGGATGCGCTGCCGACTTGGAGCTCGCTGCTGGCCGCCGTTGTGCTGATCGGCCTCTTCCTGGTCGTCGAGATGCGCCATGCCGATCCGATGGTGCCGCTCGCGATCTTCCGTCGAGCCAAACTCAGCCATGCCAACGCCGTCGCCGCGCTGTTTCAGGGGGTCTATGTCGGCTTCCAGTTCATCGCGACGCTCTATTATCAGAACGTCTTTGGCTGGTCGGCGTTTGCGACCGGCTTCTGCTTCGCCTTCGGTGGCGTCTGCGTGATGATCCTGGCGCCGCGCTTTGCCGCAATCGGGCAGAGCCGTGGCACCACCGGCCTCATGACAGCGGGCGTTGCGTTGCAAGCGGCCAGCTATATCCTCTGGATCTCCGCGGTCGGTCACATCCATCCGGTGCTTCTGGTGGCGCTCTCGCAGATTCCGCTCGGCGTCGGCTATGCCATGACCTATCCTTCGGTGCAGGTGGCAGCGCTGTCCGATGTCGAGGAGGACAAATCCGGTCTGGCCTCGGGGTTGCTGTTCGCCTCGTTCCAGATCGGTGGCGGCATCGTGCTCGCGGCGGCATCGGCGGTATTCGCAGCCGCACCGGGCTTCGGTTGGGATCCGTACTTTGCTGGCATCTCCTTTGTCGCGACGCTCTCTGTCGCGGTGACGCTTGCCGCTGCCTTGGGACCGAGAACATCGGCTCGCCGGGCAGACGTCTACCAGGCAGCCGAATAGCCTCGGTGCTGCCATGTCTGCAGGACGTCGCCCTTCCGGCGGCTTGCGCAGCAAACGAATAGCGTCGCTGACACAGCCGGCATCCGACGGCTGTGTCAGACATTTGAAGTGACAGGCGGCCCGTTCTCTGCAACAAGATGGTCCATTGAGAGACAGGGGCGTTCGCCGGAAGGCGGACTGAGAAGTACCCTTGGAACCTGAACCAGATAATGCTGGCGGAGGGAGTCGCTCGGGACTTTGCGATCCTGCGTTTCGTCCCCGCGCCTTGCCCCCCGCGTGAAAGGGCAAAATGCAAGACCAGACCTCGCCGGGAGCGGCTCTGAATGCGATGCGCGAGCAGACGCCGCTCGTGCAATGCATCACCAATTTCGTTGCCATGAACATTGCCGCCAATGTGCTGCTGGCGGTCGGCGCCTCGCCTGCCATGGTGCATGCCGAGGAGGAGGCCGGCGAATTTGCCGGCATTGCTGGAGCTCTGACGATCAACATCGGCACCATTTCCTCGGCGTGGATGAAAGGCATGCGCGCGGCTGCAAAAGCGGCGAATGACGGCGGCAAGCCCTGGGTTCTCGATCCGGTCGCCCACTACGCGACCGGCTTCCGGCGGGAGGCAGTTGGCGGGCTGCTTGAATTGCGTCCCACAATCATCCGCGGAAATGCCTCGGAGATCATCGCCTTGTCAGGCAAAGCGAGTCGTGGCCACGGCGTCGACAGTCGCGATGCCGTCGAACAGGCCGAAACCTCAGCCCGGCACCTTGCCAGGACCTACGGGACGGTTGTTGCCGTCACCGGGGCGACCGACTTCGTCACCGATGGTGAAAGGGCTGTTCGCATCCAGGGTGGCTCGCCGCTGATGCCGCAGATAACGGCGCTCGGATGCTCTCTCACCTGCCTGGTCGGCGCCTTTGCCGCGACATTTCCGCGTGCGCCCTTCGACGCAACCGTTGCAGCACTCGCGACCTTCGCCGTTGCCGGCGAAGAAGCGGCTCGAAAGGCGGAGGGTCCCGGTTCGTTTTCGTGGCGGTTCCTCGATAGCCTTGCCGCAGTCGACGGTGCTTTTCTGGATCGCCACGCAAGGATCCGCATGGCATGACGCAACTCGATCTCTCGCTCTATCTCGTCCTCGACCCTGATCTGTGCGCATACCGCGGCATGGTCGAGACCGCCCGCGCGGCCGTTGCTGGCGGAGCGACCGTCGTACAACTGCGCGACAAGCATGCAGACACGGCGCGGATGATAGAGACGGGCCTGGCTCTGAAGGCGGTACTTGCGGGCACTGGTGCGCTCGTCGTCATCAACGATGACGTGGAAGCGGCAATCGCCATTGGTGCCGACGGGCTCCACATCGGCCAGGACGACATGGACGCATACGCGGCACGCCAACGCATCGGTCCCGAGATGATCCTCGGCCTCTCCGTCGAGACGCAGGCACTGGCGGCTTCAGTCGATTCGGAGCTCGTCAACTACGCCGGTGTCGGGCCGGTCTTCCAGACGCCGACCAAACCCGATCACAAGCAACCGATCGGCTTTGCCGGTCTGGCGCGCCTTGTCGAGGTCTGCCCCGTGCCGGCCGTTGCCATCGGCGGTCTCAAGGCCGCACATGTTCGGAACGTCTTCGCAGCCGGAGCCGACGGGCTGGCTGTCGTCTCCGCGATCTGCGGCACCCCCGATCCGGAAGCTGCAGCCCGCGGCTTGATCGACGCCATCAGAAAGGAAGCAAGATGATCCGCAACGTTCTCTCCATCGCAGGGTCGGACCCATCCGGCGGTGCCGGCATCCAGGCCGACCTCAAGACTTTCGCCGCCCGGGGCGTCTATGGCATGGCAGTGCTGACGGCGCTGACGGCGCAGAACACCCAGGGTGTTTGCGGCGTTCATCTTGTGCCCGCCACCTTCGTGGCCGATCAGATCAGAGCAGTCTTTGCCGATGTGCGTGTCGACGCCGTCAAGATCGGCATGATTGCCAATGCCGAGATCGCCGATGCAGTGGCCGACGCGCTCCAGCCGCACGGCGGCATTCCGATCGTGCTCGATCCTGTCATGGTCGCCAAGGGTGGCGCCAATCTTCTGGATCCCACAGCCGTCGAGGTCCTGACACTCCGACTTTTGCCAATGGCAACGCTTTTGACGCCGAACCTGCCGGAAGCGGCCGCACTTCTTCACGGGAACGCTGCCGAAAGCCGCGAGGAGATGGCGGATCAGGCGCAGCGGCTGCGCGCGCTTGGTCCGGCGGCGGTTCTTGTCAAGGGCGGCCACCTCGACGGCGTTGAGAGCCCCGATGTGCTCGCAACATCCGGTGGGGTGAGCTGGTTTGAGGCTGTCCGGATCGCGACCGCGAACACACATGGAACGGGCTGCACTCTGTCGAGCGCGCTGGCTGCCGAACTGGCGCGAGGAGCAACGTTGTTTCAAGCCGTGACGGAGGCGAAATCCTATCTCGCCGGTGCCGTCGCACACGCCCATACGCTCGACGTCGGTTCCGGCCATGGCCCCGTCCAGCACTTCCACGAGCTTTGGCAGACGAAGGAAGGATACGTGCCATGACACAGACGATCAGCCAGCAGACGGTCATCGTCACCGGCGCCGCCCGCGGCCTCGGAGCAGCGATCGCCACCGCATTTGCCCGCGAAGGGGCAATGGTCGCAATCAACTATCGAGCGAGCAGCAAGGAGGCCGAGGCACTCGCGGCCAACCTCGGCGACCGCACCAGAGCGTTCATGGCGGATGTCCGCGACGGGCAGGCCGCCAGGAACATGGTCGCGGAGGTAACGGAGACCTTCGGTGCGCCGACGACCATCGTTCACAACGCGCTTGCCGATTTCAGCTTCAACGGCGATGCCCGTCCAAGGCTTGATCAGCTGACATGGGCGGAAATGACCTCGCAGCTCGACACCGCGGTCAAAGGTGCGCTGAACCTGATCCAGGCAGCCCGTCCGGGCATGGCTTCGGGCGGTTTCGGACGGATCGTGACGATCGGCACCAATCTGTTTCAAAATCCCGTCGTGCCGTACCACGACTATACGGCCGCCAAGGGTGCGCTTCTGTCGCTGACCCGCACGGCAGCGGCCGAACTCGGCCCTCTGGGCATTACCGTGAACATGGTTTCCGGTGGTCTGCTGCGCACCACGCAGGCCAGCAGCGCCACCCCAGAAGCGGTGTTCGATCTGATCGCGGCAAGCACGCCGCTTCGTCGGGTGACGACACCGGAGGAAGCGGCAGATGCGGTTCTCTTTTTCGCAAGCCCGTGGGCACGTGCGGTCACCGGCCAGAACCTCATTGTCGACGGCGGTCTCGTCTTCGGCTAGGCTCAGCCCGGCATCGATCAGGACTTGACCGCACCTGCGGTCAAGCCGGCGATGATGTGCTTCTGGGCCAGGAAGAACACGATGATCGTTGGAAGAATGGTGAGAGTGATGAAGGCGAGCACCAGCTGCCAGGCGGTGCCGAATTCGCCGCGGTAGACCATGATACCGAGCGGCCACGGATACATCGCCTCCGAGTTCAGCATGATCAGCGGCAGGATGTAGCTGTTCCAGCTGCCCACGAACGAGATGATGCTGACGGTGGCAATGATCGGACGCGAGAGCGGCAGCGAGATATGCCAGAAGAAGCGCATGTAGCCGCAGCCGTCGACAATGGCCGCCTGGAACAATTCTTCCGGGAGGTTGCGAAAATAATTCCTGAACAGCAGGATGCTCATGCCAAGGCCGAAAGCCACCTGCGGCAGCACCACGCCCCAGTAGGAATTGAGCAGTCCGAGATCGCGGATGCGGATGAACAGCGGCAGAATTGCAGTGGCCGCGGGAAACATCAGGCCGATGAGGAAATAGTTGAGCAGGAAGCCCGAGCCGAAGAATTTGACGTGGGCGAAGGTAAACGCCGCCATCGCCGAGACCGACACGGTCAGGAAGACCGTGAGCACGGCGATGATCAGCGAATTCGTCATCTGTCGCCAGTAACGATCGCCGAACAGGATGTCGGTGTAGTTCTCGAAACGCCACTCGACCGGCAGGCCGAAGGGGTTGGTGCGCAGATCACCGAGTTCCTTGAAACCGCCCAAGGCTGTCGTCAACAGCGGGATCAGGACGATTGCGGCAATGATCGTCAGCGACGCGTAGAGATAGATTTTCGTGCCGACGGTCAGCCGGTCGGGTGAAACCACATCAGTCATGGCGCATGAATATCCGTTTGTATCCGAAGGCGAGCGTGATGCAGATCACGAAGAGGACAACGCCGAYGGCGCTGCCGAGACCGACCTGCATGCGGGTGACGCCGAAATTGAACAGGAAGGTGACCATCGTCTGCGTTGCGTTGAACGGCCCGCCGCCTGTCAGCGGCATGATCAGGTCGAACAGCTGAAGCGAGCCGACAACGGCGAAAAACACCGACAGGCGCACGGTCGAACCCAGCAACGGAAGGGTGATGTACCGGAACCGTTGCCAGCCGCTAGCGCCGTCGATCTCGGCTGCCTCCAGCACGCTCTTGTCCAGCGACTGCAGGCCGGCGATGAACAGCATCATGTGGAAGCCGAAGTATTTCCATACGATCACGGCCAGCACCGCGTACATGGCCAAATCCTTGTCGGCCAGCACATAGGGGGTCTCCACCCCGAAGAGATGCGCCATCGAGGCAAACAGGCCGTAGTCGCCGTCATAGACGAAGCGCCAGATGAGGCCTGCTGCCACCTCGGCCAGAACGTAGGGGAGAAAGAAGATCAGACGGAACAGGACGACGCCGGCCATGCGGTGTGCCAGCATCATCGACAGCCAGATGGCGAGCGGTATCTGGACCGCGATGGAGACGACGATGATCAGCGCATTGTTCTTCAGGGCCGTCAGAAAGGCGCTGTTCTTGAACAGAACCTCGAAATTCCTCATGCCGACGAACTGCGTCGGCAGGCCGTAGCCATCCCATTTGTAGAGGCTGTACCAGGCCGCCTCCCCCATCGGCAGGATGACGAAGATCGTAAAGAGCAGCAGCGCCGGCGGCAGGAACAGGAGCAAGACGGGCAGTCGGCCGGAAACAGCCGGATGCTTGCGTCGCGCCGTGGGCGCCACCGTCGCACGCGCGGGGCGAATGGCGGTCGTTGCGCTTATGTTGGTCATGGGATGCCGACCTCGCACTCGGAATGAAATGGCGGCGCGGGCCTTGCTGCCCGCGCCGCGATGGTGCGTGGTTAGAACTGATCCTGCTCGAAGGCGTCCTGGATTTGCTGGGCGCCGTCTGCCGAGCTCATCTGCCCGGAGACGACGGCGACCGACACGTCGTTGACGACGCGACCGACGGAGGGGCCAAGATCCTGGTCGAAGAAGTTCTGGTGCCAGGTCGAATGCGCGAGCTGTTCGGCCGACTCGTGCAGCAGCGGGTTGGTGACGCCGTCCTGGGCGCCGACCGCGACGGGAATGAGCATCCCGGCTTTTGCCATGGCGCGCTCGTTCTCCGCATTGGTCAGATAAGCCAGGAAGTCGAGCGTTTCAGGAGGAGCTTTCTTGGTAATAGCCCAGCCGTTCAGGCCGCCGAGCGTATCGGTTGGCGCACCGGCGCCGCCGGTCACGGCCGGGAAGGCGAAGCGACCGATATTGTCTGAGGCGAGCCCCTTGCCATCGCCCGAATTGGTGCGCTGGTTGGCCTCCGTGTTCTCGAAGCCGAGGATCATCGCGGCCTTGCCGTCACCAAAGACACCGAGCGCCTGCGGCCAGGTTGCTCCGAGATAGCCCGGCTGGAACGGCTCGAGCTTGCCGAGTTCGGCGAGCTGCTCGCCGGCCTTGATGATGGCCGGATCGTTGAAGCCTTCGCCCTGGCCATTCTTGGCGGCGTCGAAGACCTTCTGGCCGCCGTCGCGCATGACGAGGTAACTCCAGTAGAAATGGATCGGCCATTTCTCGCCGCCACCGCCGGCGATCGGCACGATGCCGGCTTCCTTGATTTTCTTCACGGCCGTCAGATAGTCGTCCCACGACTTGATGCCGGCAGCATCGATGCCGGCCTTGGCGAACAGCGCCTTGTTATAGAAGAACGACACCGTTCCCATCTTGTAGGGCACCGCGCCAATCTTGCCGTCGAAGGTCAGCCCTTTGACCGAGGCCGGATTGTAGCTTTTCAGCCAGACGCCGTCCTTGGCGTTCATCGCTTCGGTCAGGTCCATCAGCGTTCCGGTGGCGAGCTGCTGCTTCAAGACGCCGCCGCCCCAGCTGAAGAACAGGTCGGGGGCGTCGCTGGACTGCAACAATGTCGGCAGCTTTGCCTTGAAGGCTTCGTTTTCCAGGAACTGCATCTCGATTTTCACACCAGGATGCTCGGCCTCGTACTTGTCGGCAATCTTGTGCCAGACCGCGAGGTAATTGGGATCGATTTCGAGATGCAGCCACTTGATGGTGGTGTCGGCCGCGGCGCTGCCGGCCGCGATCAGAAGTGCCAGTCCGGTGGCCGCGGAGCGGGCGATGAAACGGCTGCGAAGCTGGGCTTTCGCCCTCAGTTGATCAAACATGGATTCTCCTCCTCAAGGGAAAAACCGTCCTCTTCAATTTTTTCCCTTATGCGGATTAAATCATCGGGAGGTTTGCCGGAATGTCAACTCCCCCCGTTGAAATTGATAGATTTGCCTTGACAGGAGGGCGCTGACTCGCGCTATTTAATTCGCATACCGTTGAAAATAATTGCCTGTTTCGGCAAACGCAAGAAGAGCCCCGCCAGACCTTATGAAGACCGCAGATCCGGAATTGATGCGCGCGATCAATCGCTTGAACGTGCTGGATACGATCCGTCGACATGGGCCGATATCGCGTGTTGAGATCAGCGAGCGCACGCAACTCTCGACGACGACGGTTTCGGCCATTACCGCCTCGCTGCTCGATGACGGGCTGATCCTGCCGCGTCATGAGGGCGATATCCGCAACGAGGCGGCCCGCGGCCGGCCGCGTGTCATGCTGGAGCTCAATCCCGATGCGGCTCGCGTCGTCGGCGCCAAGATCGCGGCCAACCGGCTGGTCTTCGTGGTCACTGATTTTCGCGGCGACGTGCTGTCGAAGCTGACGCTGCCTATCCGCATCGATCGCCAGCCCATCGGCGTCATTGCCGATCTTGTCGAGGACGGTGTGCGACGCTGTGTCGTGGACGCCGGCCTGTCGCTGGAGGATGTCGACACTGTCTGCCTCGGCCTGCCCGGCGTCATCGAGCATCGCACGGGTCGCGTACGCAGCAGTCCCATCTTTCGCGACGCGAACGTCGATTTCGCAAGCGAAATGACGGCGCGGCTTCACACGCCGACCATCGTGGAAAGCGATGCGCATGCCATAACGCTCGCGCACCACTGGTTCGGCAAGGCCCGCGACCTCGAGGATATGGCGCTGATTTCGCTGGAACAGACGCTGGGCCTGGGTGTTCTTCACGGCAATCAGCTTTTCCGCGGTGCCGGCGGTCTTAGCCACAATCTCGGTGATCTCGTGCTCGGCATGGGCCCGCGCGGCATCGTGAGGTTGTCGAGCCAGGCCGGCGAAAGCGAGATCCTGGGCGATCAGCCGGCCGGTGGCCGTTTCGCTGAGGCGATCCGTCTCGGCCGCGGCATGACGCACGCTCAAGCGCTCATCAAGGCCGAAGACAATATGCTGATCGCCGCTGCCATTCGCGCGGGCGAAGCCGTTGGTGTCGCAGTTGCCAACATCGTCACCATTTTCGCGCCGCCGCGCGTCATTCTCGTCGGCTCCAGCCTTGCGCTTGGCGAGCCCTTCCTGGAGAGCCTGCGCAACGCTTATGCGCTCGCCATTCCACCGTCGCTGAAGGGCGTCGCCGAACTTGTCTTCGACGATTCGACGGACGATTTCTGGGCCCAGGGCGCCGCCGCTGTCGCCCTTTACGAACTTTACGAGTCGCCCTGGAACACCACCGGGCCGGCGCTCTGATCCCAGCATTACAAAATCCATCGGGAGGATATCATGGAAAAAGTCGGCATAGGCATCATCGGGTGCGGTAATATTTCCGGTGCCTATCTGAAGGCGATGGCCATTTTCCCCATTCTCGACGTCCGGGGGGTGGCCGATCTCAATCAGGCGCTCGCTGATGCGAAGGCGGCCGAATTCAATGTGCCTGCCAAGACCATCGATCAACTCTTATCCGATCCGGCGATCGAGATCATCGTCAATCTGACGGTGCCGAAGGCACATGTGGCCGTCGGCCTGCAGGCGCTCGCTGCCGGCAAGCATACATACTCGGAAAAACCGCTCGGGATCAATTTCGCCGAAGGCAAGACGCTTGCAGATGCCGCCAGGGCGAAAGGCTTGCGCATCGGTGCAGCACCCGACACGTTCCTCGGTGGTGGCCACCAGACGGCGCGCACGCTTATCGATCAGGGTGTCATCGGCCTGCCGGTCGGCGGCACAGCGACCTTCATGTGCCCCGGCCACGAGCGGTGGCATCCCAATCCCGGGTTCTACTATGAGGTTGGCGGCGGTCCGATGCTCGATATGGGACCTTACTACATCACCGACCTCGTCAACCTGTTCGGTCCGGTGTCAAAGGTCGCCGGCTTCGCGATCACGCCGCGCAGGGAGCGCATCATCACCAGCGAGCCCAGAAACGGCGAGCATATCCCTGTACACGTGCCGACGCATGTGTCTGGCCTCATGGCCTTTGCCAACGGCGCCGTCGTGCAGATCGGGATGAGCTTCGACGTTGCCGGCCACAAGCACGTGCCGCTGGAGATCTACGGCACCGAGGGTACGCTCATCGTGCCGGATCCCAATCATTTCGGCGGCGAGGTCGAGCTTCTGAAGAAGGGCGGCGCGTTCGAGCCGCAACCGCTGACAGCGCCCTATGCCGATGGAAACTACCGCTCGATCGGCGTCGCGGATCTCGCCCACGCCATCCGTTCAAACCGGCCGCACCGGGCAAACGGCGGCCTGGCACTGCACGTCCTCGAAGTCATGGAAGCCTTCCAGACGGCATCCGAAACCGGCCGCACGGTCGCCATCACCACTCAAACCGAACGGCCAGAACCGCTTTCGGTCTCCCTCGTCGACGGACGCCTGGGCAAGTAATTATCAGGAGGAAGAACTATGCGTGAAGCACTGATCGTCTGGGGCGGGTGGAGCGGCCACGAACCGCAGGAATGTGCCGCTATCGTCAAGGACATTCTCGAGGAGGATGGTTTCAAGGTCTATGTCGAGCACACGACGGAAGCGTTCGCCGATCCTTCCGTGCATGATCTTTCGCTTGTCGTGCCGATCGTGACGATGTCGAAGATCGAAAAGGAAGAGATCAAGAACCTCGCCGAAGCGATCGAAGGCGGGGTCGGGCTCGCGGGATATCATGGCGGCGCCGGCGACAGTTTTCGCGAGTGCGTCGAATACCAGTTCATCGTCGGTGGCCAATGGGTCGCTCATCCCGGCAACATCATAGACTACAAGGTCAACATCACCCGGCCCGACGACCCAATCATGGAGGGCATTGCCGACTTCCCCTATACGTCCGAGCAATACTACATGCACGTCGACCCTTCGAACGAAGTGCTGGCAACGACCACCTTCACCGGTGACCATGCCTACTGGATCGATGGCGTCGTGATGCCGGTTGCCTGGAAACGGAAATACGGCAAGGGCCGCGTCTTCTATTCCTCCCTCGGCCACCAGGCCAAGGAGTTTTCCGTGCCTGAAATGAAGACCATCTTCCGCCGTGGCGCAAACTGGGCGGCGCGTTGAACTGAACCAAATAGGTAAGCGCGCACGTCTGGAACAAACCGGGCGAGCGCGCTATCTTTTCAGGTGTTCCAACAGGAAGGGATTTCGATCATGTACAGGCTTATCGCAATGACCTCCATCGTTATCCTCGGTTTTGCCGGCGGCGCTCTTGCGCAGGCCAGTATGGGCATGGATAGCAGCGGCCGCTTCGATGGTTCGGCGCCGCTTGGAACGGGCCGCCCGGACCAGGCGCCGAGCGGCGGTTTTTCCATCCCGCTCGACTCGCTCGAGACCGGCAGCACAAGCACGACCGGATCCATCCAGTGGAAGTGCCCGCCGCATCAGCGGCAATCGGCACGCACGACGAACCCGGTGTGCTCGGATAACCAGTAGGACATGGCACGATGAACGAACCCGCGATCCTCGTTTCGGGTTCGCGGGCGAAGTCTTTTGTGCTAGGTGGGCCACTCAACGTGAGGCCCGGTTTAAATGCTCCCTTGGATCCAGCTCGATTCCGCTCCCATTCCCGGCGAAGCCGGCGAGTTGCGCCTGAAGCAGCGCGGGAGCGAGTTTTCGATCATGCTGGGCTCCAACGAACTGATGAACAGTCGCTTGAGCGGTTCGGAAGAAGCGCTTGCGACGCTTTCCTGTGAGAAGATCAATGGCCGCCCCCACCCCAGTGTGCTGATCGGTGGCCTCGGTATGGGCTTTACCCTGCGCGCTGCGCTTGGCGCTGTTCCGCAGGATGCCCGCGTGGTCGTCGCGGAACTCGTGCCCGCCGTCGTCAGCTGGGCGCGGGGCCCGATGGCGCAGGTGTTCAAGGGCTGTCTCGACGATCCGCGTGTTGCTGTCCACCAGGGCGATGTTGGCGAACTCATCCGTTCGAGCAGGGCCAAGTTCGATGCAATCCTGCTCGATGTCGACAACGGTCCGGATGGGCTGACCCGCCAGTCGAACGACGGTCTTTACGATCTCAAAGGCTTGCGCGCGGCCCGCGATGCGCTGCGGCCCGGCGGTGTGCTCGCGGTCTGGTCGTCCGGCCAGGATACGAGTTTCACGCGCCGCGTGCGCGACAGCGGGTTTTCGGTCGAGGCAATCAATCTGCGGGCAAACGGAAAACGTGGCGGCGCCCGCCACGTCATCTGGCTCGCTGTGAGATAGCCTCAGCCGGCCTGCACCTTGCGGGCTGCCGCAATGGCGCTTGCGGCACCGAGACGCAACTGCTGCGTATCTGCTCCCGCGATCACCAAGTCGAAGCCCATTTTCAGGAGCTCACCCGCGCGCTCTCCATTGCTGCCGAAGACGCAGGCAAACTTGCCATGCGCCCGGCAGCGGGCAACGAGATGCTTCAGAACACCATCGATCTCGGGGGTATCGGGTGCCAGCTTCGCGCCATTGGAAAGGGCGATCGAGAGGTCGGCCGGCCCGATGAAAATTCCGTCGATGCCTGCGACCCGCAGGATTTCATCGGCGGCATCGAGCGCTGCACGCGTCTCGATCATTGCGATGGCGACCGTCTGCTCGTTCGCCGTCGCAAGATAGTCGCTGGCCGACTGGCCTCGGTGGTTGATCGCCAGCGTYGGTCCCCAGCTGCGTTCACCGAGCGGCGGATACTTGGTTGCCCTCGCAAGGGCCTCGGCGTCGGCAACGGAATTGATCATCGGGGCGATAACCCCCGAGGCGCCGGCATCGAGCAGACGCGACGCGAGCGCGAAGTCGCCAACCGGAATGCGGGCAACCACCGGCTTGCCAGCCAGTCTCCCCTGGCCGATGCCGTTGGCTGCCGATGCCATGTCCCAAACGCCATGCTGCATATCGAGCACGACCGCGTCGAAGGCTTCCTGCGCCAGATGATTGACGAACAGCGGATCAGGAATGCCGATCCAGGCCGAAATCATCCCGCCGCCCTCGCCGCTTCTGATGCGCTTTGCAAAGCCATCGATCGTGGTTGAACTGCCCATGCCTGTCTCCTTTGCAGCTCAGCCGACGGCGCGCTGCTTTTCCTGATAGAATTCCTCGACGAAAGCCCTCTGCAGGAGGATGCCGTCCCACTCGTCAGCAAAAAAGGGGGAATCGTAGATCAGCGTATACGGACCGCCATAGCCTGCCTGACGGCACGCCTCCAGCGACCTGCGATAGTCGTCCGCGTCGAGGCCGGATGCAGTATAGTTTGCCTTGGCGTGGCAAATTTCCGCGCGGCTCATGATGTCGGCCAGACCGGCATACTTTTCGGGCGCGGCCCAATTGCCGAGATCGCCGTTAAGGCCGATTTTTCCATCCAGCCGGTCGAGCAGCCAGTTCATCTCCTTCGGCGACGGCACGAGATCAAACCAGTTTTCGGTAACGACGCGTACGCCGCTCCCATCGGCCTGATCAGCCAGCCAAGACAGATGTCCGGCCGCGCGTGTCAGGTTCTCCTCGCTCGGCTGCTGTTTGCCGGCGATGACGCGCATGTGTCTGGCGCCGAGTGCCGCAGCAATCTCGATCCAGCCCGCGATCCAGCGGATATCGCGCTCAGCGCTCGACGCATGGCTCGGATCACCGTCTTCGACCAGCAGCGTCTGGAACAGAATGCCTGTATCATCGAGCGCCGAACGCAGTTCTGTAAGATATCCACGATCGAGCGACGGCAGATGGAACGAGCAGATCTCGAGGCGGCCTATGCCGCGGTCGCTGAGCTGCTTTGGCACCTCCAGAAGCGCGGCGCTCCCGGGGCCATAGGGCTCCCTGCGTTCAGCACTTTTGTCGGGATCCGGGCTATAGGGATAGGTCGCGCCCAGGAGCCGGTGCAAAGACCACGTCGAAACGGCGAACCGTCCATTTTCCAAATTCTCAGTCATGCCATACTCCTCCTCGCTCCGCGCCTATCTAGGCCGCAACGCCTTGGAACTTCAAACGAAATCTCCCCGAATGGTGGCTTCGGCCGAAAGCGCCGCACTGAGCAGCGCTTCATCGCGCCCACGCAAGGCCGAAAGCAGGAACCCGACCGGCATATCCGCGTCACCTGTGCCGCAAGGAATGGTCACCCCGCACCAGTCGAGAAAATTGCCGAGCATCGTGTTGCGCAGCGTCTTGCCGTTGGTCGCAAAGAACAGCTCGTCGTCAGCCTCGAGCGGCGCGATCGGCGGCGCCACATGGGCAACCGTTGGAAAAGCGACAAAACTGTCTGCGACAAGCCGCTCGACGTCTGCGGTCAGTCGCTCGCGCGCGTCGAGAATTGCGAGATAGTCAGGCATGGTGATTTTTCCGCCAAGACGCGTCCGCACCACGACGCGACGATCCATGTCTGCCGCCTTGGGACCCGCCAGCCGCTCGCGATGCAGGGCAAAGGCCTCGGCGGTCACCAGCGAGCCGTGTTTCGCCATCAATGCGAGAATCTCGTCGAAGGCGGGAATTGTAACACGGCTGACGGAGGCGCCTTCGGCGATCAGCCATTCGACCGCGTTCTCGAAGGCTGCAATGACGCCAGCTTCCGCACCGTCGAACACGACGTTGTCCGGGATGACAACGTCGAGCCCCCTGATGGTGCCCGGCGCAATGTTTGCAGCCGTCAACCCGCGCATCGCTGCATCGATCCAGACGGCATCCTGAACCGTGCGGCAGAGGGGGCCGAGCGAATCGAGGCTTTTCGCCAGGGGATAGACACCTCCCATGGGGTAGCGGCCGCGCGTTGCCTTGTAGCCGACGATACCGTTGAGGGCGGCAGGAATGCGCACGGAGCCGCCGGTGTCTGTCCCCATGGCCACCGGCGCCAGGCCGGCTGCGACAGCAACGCCCGCACCCGACGACGAGCCGCCGGGAATGCGCGGCACGTCTGCGCTCCGCGGATTGTGCGGTGTGCCGTAATGCGGGTTTATCCCGAGGCCCGAGAAGGCGAACTCGCTCATATTCGTGCAGCCGATGGAGACCATCCCGGCCTGCTGAAGAGCGGTCACGACGGCCGCGTCGGCCTTCGCGGCCGGATCTTCGGCGAGCACCGTGGAGCCGGCGGTAGTGGCCCGTCCCTTGATGTCGAAAAGGTCCTTCCAGGCGACAGGAACGCCATCCAGCACGCCGCGGGAGCGCCCCGCTTTCAGCCGGGCCGAGGATGCTTTTGCCTCTTTGATCGCCCGGTCTTTGAACAGCGCGGTGAAGACGGTTTGGTCAGAATGGGTTTCGATACGATCGAGAACGTCTTCAGCGACGTCGACCGGATCGACGGCGGCACTCTGGATGAGGACGGAAAGTTGCGCGACGGACATTGCACCAGGTGATTTTCTCATGGGGTATCCGCGATCTGGATGATGACTGACCTAAGCCGAATTTTATCGAAGAGCCAAGCCCTTAAAGTGACATCAAACCGATTGGTTCGATTTTATGAACACTGCGTTTGCGCATCCGGCCTTCAACTTGAGCGACCGCAAGCACACATGCTGCTGGCGAGCAGGAAAACGCCGGCCGGGAGGATTTGCGTTCACCGGCGCACGCAGCTTTGCAGGAGAAGGACAATGACACATGACGATACCTGGAACGTCGCCCGCAGCGACATGGTGCAACATCACGCGACGGACGAAGAATTGAACGGCATGGGTGAACGCGAATACGCCGAACATGTCAGCGCGCATCGACCATCGGCCTCCGAGCGGTTTGTTGTGGTCGTCGCATTGCTCCTTCTGGGCATTGCAGGTTTGACCGTCCATCTCGGAGGCTCGATGCCAACGGGGGTCGACACCGAAACAGTGAGTTCGATCTCGCAGTCGCTTCCGGCGCTCGACTTTTGCCGGGAACATAGTCCCTACGCCGACCAATCCTGCTGAGTGCCCAAGTATGATTTTGTCTGATTTTGAGAATGGTCGGGGCATGGACAAACTCTCTTGCCGATATAATTGACGGCATGGGAGGCACCGCCATGTCCGCTGACATCGACTTTGAACTCGATCGCTTCATAGATGCCCAAAACGGCATCTATGATAGAGCCCTGGCAGAATTGAGGGCTGGCCGCAAACGGTCCCACTGGATGTGGTTCATCTTTCCGCAAATAGCCGGCCTCGGCTCGTCGCTCATGGCAGAAAAATATGCCATTCGTTCGGCGGAGGAGGCCTCGAGCTATCTTGCCGACCCCATTTTGGGCAGTCGCCTTTTGCGATGCGTCGATGCGGTCTTGGCGGTCCAGGACCGATCGGCGAATGAGATTTTCGGTTCACCGGACGACATCAAGCTGCGATCGTCAATGACGCTCTTCTCAGCCGTCAGCGACTCTGGGTCACCCTTTCACAAGGTGATCGGCCAGTTCTACGACGGAACGTTCGACGCCCGCACAATTCAGTTGCTGGACGCTTCCAACTAGCCAGGAGAATGTTCAAGGAGCTCGATCTCAGCTGAAATCTCGTTGATCCGTTCGCGGAGATCGTGGTCAGTGCCATCGCTGACGTCTTCGTCGCCGAAGCAGTCGCGCGCATCATAAAGCTCGAGCTTTGCTTCGAGCTCAGCGCGCTTGGTATATAGCCGGTGGAGATAGATATAGTTCATGTCCGCACTTCAGTCTTGCTTTCCACATCGGTTGGAAAACGGGTCCGAAGCGGTAAGGTTCCCGCCGGGACGGATCGACCTCAGGCAAAAGCCGTGATTGCGGCGCTACAAGCCTTGGAGAAATGGTTGCAGCAGTTGTCATTTCCCATCGCCTGCCGCGTCACGCGCGCTCCCTCCAGGAGGAGCGTCAATGTATCTGCAAGGAGCTGGGGTTCGCGCGCACCGGCCGCGAGACAGAGCGCCTCCAGCTTGTCGCGCTGTTCGGCTTTGTGGTGCTCGATGACGCCATAGGCCGGATGCCCTTCGCCTTTCAGCTCGATGGCAGCGTTGGCGAGATCACAGCCGACATGCTGGCCGCAAAGGCTTTGCGTGCGGGCTTCGACCCAGGCAGTTAACTGGGCGCGCGGCTCGCCCGGATGGGCGGTCTCCAGATCTCGCCATATCGCTTCGGCTTTTTCCGATGCCCGGCGCAAGGTCTCGCAGACCAGTTCGTCCTTGGAGCCGAAGTGCCGGTAAAGCGTCATCTTGTTGGTAAGCGCTGCATCCGCAATGGCGTCAACGCCAATACCGCGAATGCCGTGCTCGCGAAACAGCTCCGCAGCGGTCGAGACAATTCGCTCCCGCGGAGGGATCTTTTCGTCTGTATTCGCAGGGAAGAGTACGCCTGAAGTTTCTGATTTTTTTGAGGACAAGGTCCTTGACATCCATGTGACCGATCGGTAACAAATGCATTGTTACTTACCGGTAACACCACTCCTCGCGAAAGTCAATGCCGAGAGGGCATTGCAGCCGGAGCGGAACACGGGCTTCTGCCCACGAAAGGAGGAATGAGCCATGAGAAAGACCAGAGACGACCTGACGATATCCGAAGCCCTGCGCGACCCCCTGATCGCCATGGTGATGCGCGCTGATGGCGTGAAGCTTGACGATTTCAAGCGACTCCTCGAGACGGCGGCCGTCAAACGCGAACAGCGCGTTTCCCCCGTGGGCAAGTTCATGAACGCGATTACCGGCAATCCGACCGCGACCTGCAGCTTCTGCTGACCCTTTGGGCTTTTCCCTGCCCCGCAAGAGCCGTCGCCAACTTAAGCGGCGGCTTTTCTGTTTGAGCCGCTGCAATCAGGCGGATCATTCCTCGAGGAGCACGTATTTCATCGCGCCCAGCTGCTCGGGATCGGCGACGGCATCGATCGCCGAAATCCGGTTGCCATCAAATGCAAGCAGCAGCACAACACGCAGTGTCCCGTCGAGGGCAACCACAAGCCCGCATTCGCCGTCCACCAATGCCGGCCGGGCGGCCTGAGCCCTCCCTTTGAAAGTCTCGGCCACGGCCGGCGCGCCGCGAAGCGCTCCGGTTGCTCCCAGGCGCATGGCGGTTGCATCCGGGGTAAAGACGACCTCCGGATCGAGCACGGCAAGTAGCGCCTGGAGATCGCCGGTGCGCGAGGCTGCCAGGAAGGCACTCACCACTTTGCGCTTTTGGGTGAACTCGGCTTCCGGCACCTCGCTCTTGCCCTGGACCCTGCGACGCGCCCGGCTGGCGAGTTGCCGGGTGGCGGCGGAGGACCGATGAATGATCGGCGCGATGTCGTCAAAGGGCAGATCGAACATGTCGTGCAACACGAAGGCGACGCGCTCGGCGGGCGCCAGCGTCTGAAGCACGACGAGCAGCGCCACGCCGACTGAGTCGGCAAGGGCAACCTCGCGTTCCGGATCGGCAGTCCCTGTCGTGTCGGCGATCTTGCCATGAACAGGCAGATCGAGCGCCTCCTCGCGCCGGCTCTTCCTCGACCGCAGCATGTCCAGGCAAATGCGCGCGACGACGGTCGTCAGCCAACCGCCGATATTGCCGATCTCGGCCACATCAGAGCGGCCGAGCCGCAACCAGACCTCCTGCACGGCGTCATCTGCCTCCGCACGCGAGCCCAGCATGCGGTAGGCGACGGCCGCAAGGTGCTCCCTTTTCGCTTCGAATTCCCCGGCCAGCCAGTTTTTCCCGCTCATCCGTCACACTCCTCCAACCTGATCCGTCAACTCCATGACGAACGAAAGCCGGTCGGTGTGACAGAGTACCGCCGGCAGCGTCACTTCGGAAAACACCTCAAGGAGACAGATGATGCAAGCAAGAATGGGCAATCCGGCCGTCGTCATTCCCGAAGCCATGCAGGCACTGATCGCGTTGGGCGGCGTACCGGCCAAGACCGGTCTCTCGCCAATCCTTCTGGAGCTGGTCAATTTGCGCGCCAGCCAGATCAATGGCTGCAGCGTCTGCATCGACGGGCACCCGCGCATTGCCAGGAAGGCGGGCGAAACAGACGAGCGGCTGTTCGCCGTCAGCGCCTGGCGCGACACACCCTATTTCACCGAAGCAGAGCGGGCAGCCTTGGCACTGACCGAAGCCGTCACCCGCGTCAGCGATCGCCCCGATCCGGTGCCGGACGAGATCTGGGACGAGGCGACACGGCACTTCGACGGCAGGAGCCTCGCCGCTCTCGTCATTGCCATCGCCAATATCAATGTCTGGAACAGGCTGAACATCGCCACGCGCCAGATCGCCGGCGAATGGAAGCCGTAGGAACGCAATCGGGCCGCTGCTTTATCGGCAGCGGCCCGGCGGAATGCGCCTTGGGAGGCTTAGATGATGCCGCCGCTGCCGGCGACGGAAGCCGGACGCTCGGCGGCCACCTTCTTGCGGTAGCCGCTGGCGCGGTAGGTCGCGACCGGATCGATCGCGCCACCCGCACGGCGGCGCGCTTCGGCAAGGATCGGCTCGACGTCGGCGCGGTAGGCGCGCTTCAGCGTTTCCGTCGCCATCAGTGCGTCGTTTTCGTCCTGGTAGCCGGCGAGCGCCTTGCGATCGACGATCAGCGCCTGCGCGTAGGCGCGGCGGATTTCGTTGGCGCTGTTGATCAGGCTTTCGATCGGATCGGTGACGTTGTGAGACTGGTCGATCATATGGGCCGGATTGAAGTCGTTGACGCCGCGCTGCTCGGCCTCGACCAGCTCGTTAAATACCAGGAACAGGCGGTAGGGATCGATCGATCCGGCATCGAGGTCGTCGTCGCCATACTTTGAGTCGTTGAAGTGGAATCCGCCGAGCTTGCCGAACTGGATCAGCCGGGCGACGATCATTTCGATGTTGGTGTTCGGGGCATGATGGCCGAGGTCGACCAGGCAGTGGGCCTTGGGTCCAAGCGTCTGGGCGATAAGGTAGTTCGTTCCCCAATCCTGAACGACCGTCGAATAGAAGGCCGGCTCGTACATCTTGTGCTCGGAGAACAGCTTCCAGTCATCCGGCAGCGCCTTGTAGATGTCGCCCATGGCTGCGAGATAACGTTCGAACGCCCTGGTGAAGTTGCTCTGGCCGGGGAAATTCGAGCCGTCGCCGACCCAGACGGTCAGTGCCTTGGAGCCGATCGCCTTGCCGATCTCGATGCATTCGATATTGTGTTCGACGGCCTGTGCGCGTGTTGCCGCGTCGGTGTGGCTGAGCGAACCGTACTTGTAAGAGCGCGCCTGGCCCGGTGCGTCGGAGAAGGTATTGGAGTTCATCGCGTCGAAGCCGAGGCCCAGTGAATCGCCTTTTGCCTTGAGCTCCTTCACATCCGTCTTGTCCCACGGGATATGCAGCGAGACATTGGGCGTCGCACGCGTCAGCTCGTTGATGACGGAGCAATCGTCGAGCTTGTCGAAGATGCCGCGGGGTTCGCCGGTCCCGGGAAAGCGGGCAAAGCGGGTTCCGCCGGTGCCGACGCCCCAGGAGGGAACAGCGACGAAGAATTCCGAGACCCTACGGGTAATCGCCTCGATATCGACGCCGCGGCGCGACAGATTGGCGCCGAGCGCTTCGTAATCGGATTTGAGCGCGGATGCGCGCTTGTCGTTTTCCTGCGCAATCAGATCCTGCGCGATTCTGAACTCGGCCATCGTTTCCTCCCTTGACGCAACGAACCAACGGCTCCTGTGCGCGTTCTCATGCGTGCAATGCTAAATCATGAACGAGGCGACCTTGGACATCATGCGAATTCTGCTCGCAATCGTCCTGCCGCCTCTCGGCGTATTTCTGCAGGTCGGCCTCGGCCTGCAGTTCTGGCTCAATATACTGCTGACGCTATGCGGCTACGTTCCGGGGATCATCCAAGCAATATGGGTGATCCTGCGGAGGTAGGTATCAGCGCGGGAAGCTCTGCGCGTTGCCGGCGTCGACGTTGATGATGTTGCCGGTGGACTTTGCCGAAAGGTCGGATGCCAGGAAGTAGATGGCCTCGGCAATGTCTTCCGGAAAGACGTTGAGCTTCAGCATGGAGCGTTTGCGGTAATGCTCTTCCAGCTCGTTGATCTCGATCTTGGACGATGCCGCACGCTGTTCGCGCCACTCGCCGCTCCAGATCTTCGAGCCGCGAAGAACGGCATCCGGATTAACGGTATTGACGCGAATGCCAGCCTCCGCGCCCTCGAGCGCCAGGCAACGGGCCAGATGGATTTCGGCAGCCTTTGCCGTGCAATAGGCAGCAGCGTTCGGCGAGGAGGCGAGGCCGTTCTTGGAGGCGACGAAAACGACGTTTCCGCCGAGGTTCTGTTTACGGAACAGGCGGAACGCTTCGCGTGACACGAGGAAGTAGCCGGTCGCGAGAATGTCCATATTCTTGTTCCACATCGAAAGCTCTGTGCTCTCGATCGGAGCCGACGAGGCAATGCCGGCGTTCGAAACGAGGATATCGATACCGCCGAATTCGACGCAGGCTTCTGCGAAGGACGAAATCACCGCGTCTTCCTTGGTGACGTCGAGCCTGACGCTGCGAACGGCATCGGCGCCGAACTGCTTGGCAAAATCCTGCTGCGTACCGTTTAGCGCATCCTGATCGATATCGGCTAGAACCACGCACGCACCCTCGCCGATCAGGCGGGCAGCCGTTGCGCGACCGATGCCGCCGGCACCACCGGTGACCAAGGCGACCTTGCCGGCAAGGCTCTTTGGTTTCGGCATGCGCTGGAGCTTTGCTTCTTCGAGCAGCCAGTATTCGATGTCGAAGGCTTCCTGTTCGGGCAGTCCCTGATACTCGGAAACGGTCGAGGCACCGCGCATGACGTTGATGGCGTTGACATAGAACTCGCTGGCGATGCGGGCGGTGGCCTTGTCACGGGCAAACGACAGCATGCCGACGCCTGGAACGAGGAAGATGACCGGGTTCGCGTCGCGCATGGCGGGCGAGTTGGCATGCTTGCACTCGTTATAATAGCGGGCGTAGTCGGCGCGGTAGTCCTCAAGTGCCTTGTCGAGACCGGCGACGATTGCATCGACATCCGGCTTGGCCGGGTCGAACTCGACGATCAGCGGGCGGATCTTGGTGCGCAGGAAGTGGTCCGGGCAGCTGGTGCCGAGCGCGCCCAGCGGCTGCAGGTCCCTGGAATTGACGAATTCGAGAACGGCGTCCTGATCGTCGAAGTGGCCGAGCTTGCGCTCCGCCTTGCCGATGCGGCCGCGGATCTCAGGCATGAGGCGGGCAGCGATCGCACGGCGTTCGGAAGCGGCCAGGCTCCCCTTGACGGCGCCGCCGAAGATCGTCTTGCCTTCGGTCTTTTCCGCAAACCAGATGATCGCCTTGTTGATGATATCAAGTGTCAGTTCGTAGCAGGCCCTGGCATCGTTCGCCCAGGTGAATAGACCATGGCTTTCAAGCACGACACCCTTGGAATTCGGGTTTGCCTTGACGAAGGCTTCGAGATCGAGGCCGAGCTGGAAACCCGGACGACGCCACGGCAGCCAGCCGATGTCGGCGCCGAAGATCTGCTGGGTCAGTTCCTTGGAATTCCGGGACGCGGCGATTGCGATGATCGCATCCGGATGCATGTGGTCGACATGGGTGAAGGGCACGAAGCCATGCAGCGGCGTGTCGATCGACGCGGCGCGACTGTTGAGGTTATAGGTGCAATGGGGGAGGAAGCCGACCATGCGGTCTTCGTCTTCCCCACCCTTGTAGATGCCCTTCAGCGAATCGAGCTTGTCCTGGTAGAGCGTCGCAAAGCCATCGAGCTTGATCGTGCCGACATCGCCGCCCGAACCCTTGACCCACAGGACCTTGACCTTTTCGCCGTTCAGCGGATCGGTCTCCATGACTTTTGCGGAGGTGTTGCCGCCGCCATAGTTGGTGATGCGCTTGTCCGCACCCAGCAGATTCGAGCGATAGAGCAGTTTTCCAGGCTCATCGAGGCCTGCTGCGTAAGAATCGTCCCAACGATTATCAAGAAGCCGGACGGTTGCCGCCATGTCATCCTCCCATGTAGAATTTCTTGGAGGCGCAAATGGATTGCGCCCCTTTGTGATGACGGTATCGCTCATCAAAACGAACATTGTCAATCGAAAACGATCAAATTCGATTATTGTGCAACGCAATATGAAATTTCGTGATCGTTTTTGATTGACACATTCTCACAACTGCGAAATAAGCAAGCTAGGAGGAACCCCATGCACGAACGCGAACGCCATCGCATCATATTGAGCGCCGTTCAGGAAAAGTCTGTCGTCACGATTCAGGATATTTCCGAATTGACAGAGGCTTCCGAGGCGACGATCCGGCGTGACATCGCGGCCCTTCATGTGCAGGGGAAAATCCGGCGCGTCCGCGGTGGGGCGGAAGCTGTGCATCCGCCGCAGCTCGGCAATCTCGCCGGTCGGCCTTTCCGGGTCTCAGAATCCGTCAACATCGACAAGAAGCGATCAATCGCGCGTGCGGCGGTCGATCTCTGCGACCCAGGCGACGCGATCATCATCAACGGCGGAACCACCACCTTCCAGATGGTGCATTTCATGGCTGCGCATCGCATGCAGGTCATGACAAACTCGTTCGCCATCGCCGAGCACCTGGTCAAGCACTCCAAGAATACGGTGACGGTTCCAGGCGGTGTGATCTATCGCGAGCAGAGCCTGATCCTGTCGCCTTTCGACAATGACGCGATCCGCAATTTTTACGCCCGTCGCTTCTTCATCGGCGCGCAGGGTGTCGGTCCGCTCGGCATCATGGAAGCCGATGCGCAGATCATTCAAAGCGAACAGAAGCTGATGCATCAGGCCGACGAACTGGTCGTCATGGTCGATTCCAGCAAGTTTCGCCGCCGGTCGAGCCTCATTCTATGCCCGCTCGACCGCGTTTCGACAATCATCACGGATGACGGAATTCCCGAGGATTCCGTACGGATGATCGAAGATGCGGGCATCAAGCTCGTGATTGCGAGCACGGTCTCGCAAGCGAAGGAGGATTCCTCGTCGGTCGCCTGAGTGGCCGCCGGCAGGATGTAGTCAAGTCTTATCAACGTGGGAGGATGATATAATGAAACTCGCAAAGACACTGGCAGTAGGCGTCGCGTTTGCGGTCGCCTTGATGGCAGGCGCCGCCAGCGCCAAGGACATCAAGATCGGGCTGGTCGTGAAGTCTCTCGGCAACGGTTTCTTTGAAGCCGCCAACAAGGGCGCACAGGAAGCCGCCAAGGAACTCGGYGGCGTGGAAGTGATCTACACGGGTCCGACCTCGACGACGGCCGAGGGCCAGATCGAAGTCATCAACTCGCTGATCGCACAGGGCGTCGACGCCATCGCCATCTCTGCCAACGATCCGGACGCCGTTATCCCGGCTCTGAAGAAGGCCAAGCAGCGCGGCATCAAGGTGATCTCCTGGGATTCCGGCGTCAATAAGGACGGCCGTATCCTGCAGCTGAACCCGTCGTCCAACGAACTGATCGGCAAGATGTGCCTGACGCTCGCCAAGGACCACCTCGAAGGCGGCAAGGGCGACTTCGCCATCCTGTCGGCAACCACGACCTCGACGAACCAGAATATCTGGATCGATCAGATGAAGAAGCAGCTCAAGGATTTCCCCGGTCTGAACCTCGTCACGACCGTTTACGGTGACGACCTTTCGGACAAGTCCTATCGTGAAGCTGAAGGCCTCCTGAAGTCGAACCCGAACGTCAAGGTCATCGTCGCTCCGACGACGGTCGGCGTTCTGGCTGCTTCCAAGGTTGTCGAGGACAAGGGCCTCGTTGGCAAGGTCTACGTGACGGGTCTCGGCCTGCCGTCTGAAATGGCCGGTGCGATCAAGTCCGGCGCGACGAAGGAATTCGCCATCTGGAACCCGATCGACCTCGGCTACTCGGCAACGCAGATCGCCTACCACCTCGTCAAGGGTGACGCGACCGGCAAGCCAGGCACCGAAATCGAAGCCGGCCGCATGGGCAAGATCAAGATCGACGACAAGGGCGAAGCCGCCATGTCCGACCCCTTCGTCTACAACGCTTCGAACATCGACCAGTTCTCGAAGGTGTTCTGAGCCTCGCTCATCCAAACAAAACCCGGCGGTTCAGGCCGCCGGGACTTTCCAATGAACACTGGTAAACGCTGATGAACACTGCCCTTCAACAACCCGTCGCGGGCACTCATGCCGACGACGCGCCCGCCATTCTGGAAATGCGTGGCATTTCGCAGATCTTCCCGGGCGTGAAGGCGCTCGACAACGTCAGCATCGCTCTCTATCCGGGAAAAGTCACCGCGCTGATCGGCGAAAACGGCGCCGGCAAATCAACTCTTGTCAAAATCCTGACCGGCATCTACCGCCCAAACGAGGGTGAGATCATCGTCGACGGCAAGCCGACGACGTTCTCCAACGCGCAAACGGCAATCGACGCCGGCGTGACTGCGATCCATCAGGAGACCGTGCTCTTCGATGAGCTGACGGTCGCCGAGAACATTTTCCTGGGTCATGCGCCGCGCACCAAATTTCGTACCATCGACTGGAAGCTGATGAACAGCCGTGCCAAGGCGCTGCTGATATCGCTCGAAAGCAATATCGACCCGACGATCCGTCTGAAGGACCTCTCGATCGCGCAGCGCCACCTCGTGGCGATTTCCCGCGCGCTTTCGATCGAGGCCCGCATCGTCATCATGGACGAACCGACCGCTGCCCTGTCGCGCAAGGAGATCGACGATCTCTTCCGCATCGTCGAGGGACTGAAGGCACAAGGCAAGGCGATCCTGTTCATCAGCCACAAGTTCGACGAGCTGTACGAAATCGCCGACAATTTCGTGGTCTTCCGCGACGGCCGCGCCGTCGGTCACGGCAAGCTCAAGTCAACGCCGCAGGACGAAATCGTCCGCATGATGGTCGGGCGCGACGTCGAGAATGCCTTCCCGAAAGTCGACGTTGCAATCGGTGCGCCGGTCCTTCAGGTGGACAAATACTGTCACCAGACTGAATTTCGCGACATCTCCCTGACGTTGCGCAAAGGTGAGATCCTCGGCATCTACGGCCTCATCGGCGCCGGCCGCTCCGAGCTTTGCCAGTCCCTCTTCGGCATCACCAAGCCGCTCTCCGGCAAACTGACGCTGGACGGCAAGGACATCGTCATCAACTCACCGCTCGACGCGATCCGGGCCGGCATCGTCTACGTGCCGGAAGAGCGAGGCCGCCACGGCCTGGCGCTTCCGATGCCGATCTACCAGAACATGACGCTGCCGTCGCTCGCGCGCACGTCGCGCAAGGGCTTCCTGAAAGCCGCCAACGAATTCGCGCTTGCCCGCAAATATGCCGAGCGGCTCGATCTGCGCGCGGCAGCCCTGTCAGTCCCGGTCGGCACGCTTTCGGGCGGCAACCAGCAGAAAGTCGTCATCGGAAAGTGGCTGGCAACGATGCCGAAGGTGATCATTCTCGATGAACCGACCAAAGGCATCGACATCGGCTCCAAGGCCGCCGTCCACGGTTTCATCAGCGAACTTGCCGCCGAAGGCCTTTCGATCATCATGATTTCCTCCGAACTGCCAGAAATCATCGGCATGTCGGACCGGGTGCTGGTGATGAAGGAGGGACTTTCCGCCGGTCTTTTCGAGCGCGAGACACTGACGCCGGAAACGCTGGTTCGCGCCGCAACCGGCAATGCTTGAGGTATCCCTGATGTCCAGACTCCTGAAAAAACGCGAAACTCTGCTGTTCATCATCATCGCGGTGATGATCGCGGTCTTCTCGACGAGAGCCCAGGGCTTTGCAACGCCTGGAAATCTCGCCGGTATCTTCAACGATACCTCGATCCTGATCATCCTTGCGCTGGCGCAGATGACGGTCATCCTGACGAAATCGATCGACCTTTCAGTTGCGGCAAACCTTGCGTTTACCGGCATGGCGATTGCCATGATGAATGCTCATTTTCCCGATCTGCCGCTCTTTGTTCTGATCCTCGCTGCCGTCCTGATTGGCGCCTTTCTCGGCGCGATCAACGGCTTCCTCGTCTGGGCGCTGGAGATCCCGCCCATCGTCGTCACGCTCGGAACGCTCACCATCTACCGCGGCATGGCCTTCGTGCTGTCAGGTGGCGAATGGGTGAATGCACACCAGATGACGCCAACGTTCCTCAACGTCCCGCGCACCGTCGTTTTCGGCATGCCGGTGCTCAGCTGGGCCGCCATCATCATCGTCGCGCTGATCTATGTACTGTTGAAATACACCCAGTTCGGCCGCGCCACCTATGCCGCAGGCGGCAATCCGACGGCTGCGGTCTATGCCGGCATCGATGTCGGCTGGACGAAGTTCCTGGCGTTCGTCCTATCCGGCGCGCTTGCCGGCCTTGCAAGCTATCTCTGGGTCTCGCGCTACGCCGTCGCCTACGTGGATATTGCCAGCGGCTTCGAACTCGACAGCGTCGCGGCCTGCGTGATCGGCGGCATTTCGATTGCCGGCGGCGTCGGCTCGGTCATCGGCACGGTTCTGGGCGCGCTGTTCCTCGGGGTCATCAAGAACGCTCTGCCGGTGATCGGTATCTCGCCATTCACCCAGATGGCAATCTCAGGCACCGTGATCATTCTCGCCGTCGTCTTCAATGCAAGGCGCGAACGCAATCGCGGCCGCATCATCCTGCGCGACAAGGCCGCCACAGAGACCCCAGCAGAGGTGGCCGCATGAGCACCGTCGTTTCCACTCCGGGCCAAAGGCGCGTCATTCCCGATCGCCTCGGCACGCCGTTCAAGCGCATCATGTCGAGCTGGGAAGTCCTGCTCTTCGGCGTCGCCGTCGTGATCTTCATCTTCAATTCCTTCGCGTCGCCGTATTTTCTCGATGCCTGGAACCTGTCGGATGCGACCTTCAATTTCACCGAAAAGGCGATGATCGCCTTTGCCATGGCGCTGCTCGTCATTGCCGGCGAGATCGACCTTTCGGTCGCCGCCATCATCGCACTTGCCTCCACAGCCATGGGTGCGGCTGCCCAGGTCGGCATCGGAGCTCCGGGCCTCGTCGCCATCGGCATCGGCGTCGGCCTGCTCTGCGGCATGTTCAACGGCTTCCTCGTATCCGTGCTGAAGCTTCCGTCGATCGTCGTCACGATCGGTACGATGAGCCTGTTCCGAGGCATCTCCTACATCGTGCTCGGCGACCAGGCCTATGGCGGTTATCCGGAGGACTTCGCGTTCTTCGGCCAGGGTTATGTCGTCTGGGTCTTCTCCTTCGAGTTCGTCCTGTTCCTCGTGCTGGCAATTCTCTTTGCGATCCTGCTGCACGCGACCAATTTCGGCCGCCAGGTCTATACGATCGGCAACAATGATTTTGCCGCACGGTTTTCCGGCATCCCGGTCGAGCGTGTGAAGTTCATCCTCTTCATGCTGACCGGGGTGATGAGCGGCATCGCCGCCGTCTGCCTGACCTCGCGTCTCGGCTCCACGCGTCCGTCCATCGCTCAAGGGTGGGAACTCGAAGTCGTTACCATGGTGGTGCTCGGCGGTGTCTCGATCCTCGGTGGCTCCGGCAAGATCGGCGGCGTGGTGATCGCTGCCTTCGTGATGGGCCTCGTCACCTTCGGTCTCGGTCTCCTGAACGTTCCGGGCATCGTCATGTCGATCTTCATCGGTCTGCTTTTGATCATCACCATCGCGATCCCGATCATTGCCCGCCGCATCAAAGCCATGAGCAACAAATGACAGTTGAAAAACATGCCTTCAAGATGAGGCTCAATCCGGGCATGGAAGCCGAGTACAAGAAGCGGCACGATGAGATTTGGCCAGAACTGGTCGATCTTCTGCACCAGTCCGGCGCCAGCGACTACTCGATCCATTTGGATCCAGAAACCAACACGTTGTTCGGCGTGTTGACGCGCACGACCGACAACAGAATGGCCAGCCTGCCGGAGCATCCTGTCATGAAGAAGTGGTGGGCGCATATGGCCGACATCATGGCGACCAACCCGGACAAATCTCCCGTCCAGAGCGACCTCGTTACCGTCTTCCACATGCCATGACATCGCAGCCGGAGCATCGTCGCATCGCCGTGCTTGACATCGGCAAGACAAACGCCAAGGTGGTTGTGCTCGACGGTGCGACCGGCGCGGAAATCGCCGTCGTCAAGACGCCGAACACCGTCGTCAGAACTCAGCCTTACCCGCATTACGACATCGACGCGCTGTGGGCCTTCACGCTCGGTGCATTCAAGTGCTTTGCGGCATCCCCCGGCTTCGATGCCATCTCGATCACCACACATGGCGCATCGGCGGCATTGCTTGATGCGAACGGTGCGCTGGCCATGCCGGTGCTCGACTACGAGCACGAATACCCGCAGGCGATCATCGACGCCTACACTGCGCTGCGCCCACCCTTCGAGGAGACGTGTTCGCCACGCCAGTCGATGGGGCTCAATATTGGCGCCCAGTTGCACTACCAGCAGGCCGCCTTCCCCGAGCTGTTCGCCAATGTTGCGACCATCGTCACCTATCCGCAATATTGGGCGGCGCGGCTGACCGGTGTTTCGGCTAACGAGCTGACATCGCTTGGCTGTCATACCGATCTCTGGAACCCCCGCGCGTCGGCATATTCCAGCCTCGTCGACAGGCTCGATATTCGCGGCCTGATGGCACCGATCCGCTCGGCCTTTGACGCTCTCGGTCCGCTCTTGCCCGCGATCGCCGCCGAGATCGGCCTTGCCGCCTCGGTACCGGTCTATTGCGGCATCCACGATTCAAACGCGTCGCTGTTGCCGCACCTGGTCAATCGGGACGCGCCCTTCGCCGTTGTCTCCACCGGCACCTGGGTGATCAACTTCGGCGTCGGCGGCGATCTCGATCAACTCGATCCGACGCGCGATACGCTGGCCAACGTTGATGCCTACGGACGCGCCGTGCCCTCGTCCCGCTTCATGGGCGGGCGCGAGTTCGAAATTCTGACTGCCGAGATCGGCCCTATACGGAAGGACGAGGCGACTGCTGCGATCGCGCCGGTGATCGAAAGTGGCATCATGCTGCTGCCCAACGTTGCCCCGGGCTCCGGCCCGTTTCCAGGCAGGGAGCGACGCTGGATTAACGCCGAAGCAGCCAGTGGCCAAGAGCGCTATGGGGCCGCCTGCCTCTACCTGGCACTGATGACCGAAGCCTGTCTCGATCTGATCGGGGCCAAGGGGCCGATCATCGTTGAAGGTCCGTTCTCGCTCAATGAAACCTATCTGGCCGTCCTCGCAGCCCTCACCAGCCGCGACGTGATTGCCGTTCCGGGCTCGACAGGTACGAGCGCCGGTGCAGCACTTCTGGCCGGCATCAGCCCGGTGCCTGGCGCCGAAAAGCACGTCGCGCCGTCCGATATTGCCGGCCTTCGGGATTATCGAGATCACTGGTATGTGGGGATGGCATAGCAGTCTTTCCCGATGGACCCTTTGTCCCATTTACGAATGTCGATAGTGTGGTGCTTTCAGATCAGGTGAGGAAAATACGACATGGCAGCTTCTTCCGCCAAGGATTTCGATCCGCGGGCTCTTGCGGCACGTCTTCACAGTCTCCAGAAGGCCGGCAAGACGGCGCCGACGGCCGACTTCGCGTTGCCGGCGACCCTGCAGGACGCGATAGATGCACAGAATTTCCTGGTGGCGGAAGAACGGATATCCACGCCTGCTTGGAAAGTTGCGGTATCGCCCGACGGCCAGCCGGTGACTGCACCGCTCAATCCTTATGTTGAAGCGTCGTCGGGAGCGTCCATTGCCTGGAGGCCGGGCATCAAGTTCGAGGCGGAAGTGGCCGTGCGCCTTGGCAAGGATCTGCCGGTGCGCGTTGACGGCAGCTATACGCGTGCCGACATTGCCGATGCGATTTCCGAGGTCTACCTTGGCGCAGAGCTGCTGGCGAGCAGCGTCGCGGAAAGCGGCAAGCTTTCCTTCCTGCTCTTTCTTGCCGACCGGCTCGGCAACAGGGGCTACGTCCTCGGTCCGGTTTTGCCGAAGAGCACTATTGACACCATCACAAACACGCCGCTCAGCGTAACGTCCAACGGCCGCTCGATTTATGATGGCCCGGCGCAGCACCCGAAGGGCGACGTGCTGGTCTGGCTACTGGACTACGCCAATGACAGGCTGCGCCCTCACACGTCGCTGAAACGCGGTGCGCTGGTCACCACAGGTACGCTTTGCGGTGCAATCGAGCTGACCTCACCGGGCACGATTGAGATTGTACTCGACGGCAAGGCTCGTCTCGGTCTCGCCGTCGCCTGACGAAGCAGCGTTCGGCTTGCCCGTCCTTATGGCGCAGCCCTGTTTTCCCGGGAACTTTATGCTGCATCATGCATTTTTGACAGATGCGCCATCGGGAGGACGTCATGAGGTGCTTCTACGCGACTGCTCTTGCAGCATTCCTGGTTGGCGTGAGCAATGCATGCGCCAACGAGGCGCCGTTTCTGAAGTCGCTTGCCGGCGAGTGGAGCGGCGGCGGGATGATGAAACGGACCACCAGCTCGTCCCCTATCAATCTCGACTGCAGCTTTCAGTCGAGGTCGAACGGGCAAGCACTGTCGATGACCGGCATATGCCGGGGAATGATCGTTCTGTCGCGCGAGGTCTCGGCCCAGCTGACGGCGACCGGCAACCAATATGCGGGGCGCTACATTGGCCCGTCCGGCGGTGTTTCAAACCTTAGCGGCGGGCGCAGCGGCGACGCGATCAATCTTGCCGTTCGGTGGTCCAAGCTGATCAACGGCGATCGCAGCGCCAACATGACGATCCAGCGCGTCGGCGACAATTCCATTCGCATCAGGACCGTGGACAAGGACCCCGAATCCGGCCGGCAGGTTGTGACGAGCGAGATCAATCTGCGCAGACAATAGCGGTCTACGGACACCTGCGTCAGTAGCCATACTTCTCCGCGCTATATTGGCATTTGTTCAAGACAACCCCCAGGACGTTGGTCTTTTCCGCCAGGCTTTGCTCGCACACATCCACCTCGCTGAGAGTGCTGTGCTCGGCCGCGGCGACGAGGACCACGCAGTCTACGTTCGGTAGGAATGCGAGGACATCATCGGTTGAAAGCATCGGCGGAAGATCGAAAAGGATGATGTCCGGGCTCATCCTTTGCTGCATTTCCAGTAGCGCCTCGGCGGTCGTCGCGCTTTGCAGGAGCTCCGCCGAATACTGAGCGGGTTGCCTGTTGGCCGCAATCGCCAGATTGTCCCCATAGCGCATGAAAACATCATCGCACCCGATCTCGCCGCGCAGGAAGCTCTCCATCGATCCCGCGTCCTTGATGCCCAGGGTTTTGCCAATTTGTGGGCGCCTCAAATCAAGATCGAGCAACAATGTTCGGCAATCCGGTTGGTTGGCGAGACTGAATGCGAGGTTCACGGCGGTGAACGTCTTCCCACACGCGGGCGTCGGTGAGGTGATGGCAACGGATTTCCAGTTGTTCTGTCTCAGGCTCTGCAACAGTTTCGTTCGCATCATGTCGAACGCAACGTGGGCAATATCAGAACGATTTGCGGTGACAATGCGATTGCGCGCTATTGCATCCGCATCGACCCTGAGCGTCGGCAGTTCCGTCCAGACTATCTTGTTATCCTCCGGTGAGCGCAATGCGTGTATCCGATCTCTGTCCAGCGGCGTATCCGGGCTCCGAGCTGATAAAGGAAAGTGTTCCATCGTTTACGCCTCCACCGTTGTCCCAGAAATGTTCGTATTCTTCAGAGCAAGTCGTCTCACCTAGCCGGGCCTCGTGAAGCTCGACAGCAGCTTTTGGAATGCCGTTCCCAAGGGCATGTAGCAGTAGTGGATGACGAGCAACGAGGCGGGAATGGCCGATGCCGAGAGGGCTGCTGCAAGCCCTCGCTTGACGGGGGCGGCGCGTGCTTCGAAGGGCGCAACAACATAGGGAATCACCGCCAGAGGCTGACGCTGCAGCAGCTGGGTCAGCTCGGAAGGCCGGCGAATGGTCTTGTTCAGCACCTCCAAGAGGGCAATGAACGCAAGGCCGAGTGCAATTCCCCCCAGCGCGCCTATCCCAACGATCAAACGACGACGTGATCGCAGTGCGTTCTCCGGCGGCGTGGCAGGTTCCAGCAGCGAAAATCGCCCGCCGTCCGAGCGAACTTCAATCTGGTTTCCGAGCGAAGCTTCAGCTCGTCTTGCAATGGCAGTGTTGTATTGCGTTTGAATGTTTGCGAGGGTTCGCTCGATCGCGTTCAACTGAATGTCGGTTGCTGGCGTTGCGCTAACGGATTTGGTGAGATCGGAGATGCTCTGTATCAGTGACGCCCTCTCGCGCCCTATGATCTCAAGGCGCTCATTGATATCGGACAGCTGCATGTCGAACCCGGTCGAAATGGACTTTTCCGTTGACCGATCATTCTTCGTCGATCCGTCCTTGGCGCGAAGGGCCGCTATTCGAGCTCGAAGAGCCAGAATGTTTGGACTTGTTTCCGAGAATATTGCGAGCTGCTCAGACAGTGCTTTGTTCAAGTCTTGCAGCATCTGCTGTTCGGGGCTGATCGGAGCATTCGCGTACTGACCGGTGGCTCGATAGCTCTCAATGAGCATGCTTCGCCTGGCACGAAGATCTGCTTCCTCACGCTCCAGCGATATCAGGCGCTCTTGTTGGCTGCTCTGCTGTTGACGCCGAAAGCCAAGGCTTTCCGGCAGGCTGTCTCTGTTTTCGTTCTTGAACTTGAGAAGGTTTGCCTCCGTCCGATTCAACTCGGAATCAAGCCTTTTCACTTCATCATTAAAAAACTGGAGCGTATCGCCTGATCTGTCTGTTCGCTGACGTTGATTGCTCAAGAGGATCAACGAGGCGAGCTCATTGGCAGCCTTTGCGGCCAGTACGGGGGTGGCGGCGTCGAAGGAGACGCTAAAGACCGTCGCCCCGTCACCTGTGCCCAACGGCAACTCTGTAAACGTGATACGGGACTGCATATCCCTGACGATCGCATCCCCCGACGGCTCTGGTTTCGGGCCGGCATATATCTTGAGTTTGGCAGCCAGCGCGAGGAGGTTCTCACGCGTCGTAATCTGCTGCTGAATAATCTGCAACTGCTGCAATGAGCTTGTGGACACCGTCGATCTGACCAGCTCTGCAGGGATCTGCGGTGCTTCGACCAGGATCTTCGCGGTTGACTGGTACTCGCGCGGCAACAACAACGCGACGACGATCGCTACAGTCGTCGACAGGCAGACGATCGCCACAAAATATGGAAGCCTCCGGAGAAAAAGTGACAAGTAGAAGCTGACATCCATGGCGCCCATTACGCGATCACCGAAATTAAGACCCTGAGGGTGCGTTTCTAAGCTGCCATCTATATTGAGTTCGCGAGTTGAGGGTAGTTCATCGATAGTGGATGGGAACTCGGGATTGCTAGTACATTTGGCTAAGTACAACGCTGCCTGCCTGCACGCTTTGCTTTGGAGGATATCCGCAGAATACCGCGCGGGCCGCCACCAGGGGTGCCGCGAACGCGCCCCTCGGCCCTAGCTCCGCGGGGTGGAATGCTTGCGAGGCCGCTTGTGAATGCGCTTCCGCGGGGGTGTGAGGGTCAGATCTCTACCAAGCGAAGCCGTTGCAATTGCCGATGCTCTCTACTTTGCCTCATCAATTTTGGTAGGGTCAGTGTACTTGCCTTTGCGTCGCGCGATATTCAATATAGGTCATCGATGATGTATTATACCGTGAGCTTTCCGCAATTGATACTAGTATAATCCGGTAGTATTTTCGTTTATATTGCAGGTCCATTCTGACGGTAGCGATCGGCAAGTAAATCGGCATGCTGGAGACATAAATGCGCGTATCACTCGGTGCCCGTCTGCGTACCTTGCATCCAGGGTGGCTAGGATTGATTGCATTTGGAGCCGCGGTGATACCGGGGGCTGCCGATAGCGCTCCCCTTCCGCCGCATACCAAAATCAAGCTGACCGTCGTGCAGTGGATGCCCACCAAAGGTCTGTATGAGCAATGGGGCTCCCTTGGGGGAGAGTTCACCGTTTCGGAGGCGGGTACGTTGTCCATGCCGGTGCTGGGCAGCGTCCCAGTCGGTGACCTTGATAACAACGGACTTGCCGCCGAGATCGCCAAGCGCCTCAAGGACAAGATAGGCTTGGTCGAAGCGCCGATGGCTTCCGTTGAAATTCTTGAATATTCGCCGGTTTACGTCGTGGGAGACGTTACCCGGCCGGGGGAATATAAATTCAGCACTGGGTTAACCGTCCTGCAAGCTTTCGCAATGAGCGGCGGCGAGCTCCGGCCGACCGTCGCCTTCGAGAATTCGACTGATGTTACAAAGCTGCTGGGTGAACTGAAGGAGCTGGACGATTCCATCATACGGAGCAGCACCAAGATTGAGCGCCTCGAGGCGGAAATGGCTGGGGCCAAAGCACTTGATTTTGTCAAGCAGGCAGGAAGCACAGACCAGTTTACCGCCGCTATCTACAGCCAGGAACAGGCCATATTTTCGGCCCGGGCCAATTTGCTGGAGCGAAAGTCAAAGTCGCTGGTGGAGCTCCGCGACCTGCTGACCGAGGAAATCCATGTCCTCGACGAGAAGACAAAAAGCATGGACGCCAACATCAAATCGATACAGCAACAGGTCGACAGTACCGCTATGCTGGTTGCGAAAGGTGCTGTCGTCGCAACGCGGCAAGGCGAGGTCGAGCGCGCTTTGAGAAGTTACCAGGATGACAAGCTGGATATCACGACCGCCATCATGCGGGCGCGGCAAAGCATCAGCCAGACGACACGGGATCTCCAGGGTCTCTACGACGAACGGCAAACCGAAGTCGCATCCGAGCTGCAATCAGAAAGGGCATTGCTTGTTCAGCTGAAAGTAAAACGGGAAACAAGCCAGAAGCTGATGCTGGCCAACCTGTCCGCTCTCGCAGGTTCGGCGCGCCAAGGCGAAAAACTAGCGCTGACATTTACCATCGTGCGGCGAGACAACGAGAAGGAAATTGGCGCTTCCGAGACCACGGCGTTGCTGCCGGGTGATGTCATCAAAGTGACCCGACCAGTGACGCAAGGGGCGACACCCGTCGGCCAGATTTCGATACCTGCCAGCCCCACGCATACGGATCAGGCCAGTCAATGATTGGCCGAGGTTACTGTTGCATGACAACAAGCCTGGCGAACAACCAGGCGTCGATCCTATGGGGATCCGGTTGTTTGTCGGCTGCAGCACAGATCCGTCGATCTCCGCAGCTTCAAGGTTAGCAGGACCCGATGGTCTCACAGTCAAACCCAGCCAGCAAACAAAGCTACGCCCAGATCCTCAAGTCGACGATGGTGATCGGCGGATCCTCGATCGTGAACGTCGGATTTGCTATCATCCGCAACAAGGCAATGGCGGTCTTGCTGGGGCCGGAAGGTGTCGGATTGATGGGCCTTTACAGCGCGACTGCCGATATCGGACATACCATCGCCGGCCTGGGGTTGAATGCCAGTGGTGTGCGTCAGGTCGCAGAAGCTGCGGGCACGAGGGATGCCGGCAAAATTGCGCGTACCGCCACGGCGTTGCGGCGCCTGTCGGTTCTTCTGGGACTCCTGGGGACGTTTTTGATGGCGTGCCTGGCGGTGCCGATTGCAAGACTGACGTTTGGCGACGATCAGCATGCCAGCGCCGTCATGTTGCTTTCAGTCGTGATCTTTTTTCAGGTCATGTCAGGGGGGCAGGGGGCGCTGCTGCAAGGCATGCGGGATATTGCCAGTCTTGCCCGGATCAATGTCATCGGCGCATTCGTCAGCACAGCGATTGGCATCCCGATCATCTATTTCTATGGCGAACGGGGTATCGTTCCGTCGCTTGTCTGCGTCGCGGCGACGACGCTGCTGACCTCCTGGTGGTACAGCCGCAAGATCAGTATTGAACCGTGTCGACTATCGCTCGTAMAACTGCGCACAGAAGCCAAGGGGTTGTTCAAACTCGGTTTCACCTTCATGGTAAGCGGGTTTCTGACGGTCGGCAGCGCTTATGCCATCCGCATCATAGTGTTGAATGAGGAGGGCATCGCGGCCGCTGGCCTATACCAAGCGGCCTGGGCGTTGGGAGGGCTGTATGCCGGCTTTATTCTCCAGGCAATGGGCACCGATTTCTATCCRCGCCTAACCGGCATTGTCAGCGACGATGCTGAATGCAACCGCCTCGTTAACGAGCAAACGCAGGTCAGTGTCTTGCTCGCGGGTCCTGGGCTGCTTGCCACGCTCACTCTTGCTCCGGTGGTGATGCACGTCTTCTATTCGCCMCAGTTCTACGCGGCCGTCGATCTTTTACGTTGGATTTGCCTTGGGATGATGCTTCGGATCATTGCCTGGCCGATCGGCTTCATCGTGTTGGCAAAGGGCGCGCAGAAGATCTTCTTCTGGACGGAAGTGGCCGCAAGCCTGGTGCACGTGGGTTTGGCTTGGCTGCTTGTAAAGACATTCGGGACCGTCGGCGCAGGCGCTGCCTTTTTTGGGCTCTATGTCTGGCACAGTCTCTTGATCTATTGGATTGCCCGGCGTTACACGGGTTTCCGCTGGTCCGCGACCAATCGGGTCCTCATACTGATCTACCTCCCGGTCTCGGGGCTTGTCTTTCTGGCCTTCCAGTGTCTGCAGATGTGGCAGGCCGTTACGATCGGTTCGCTGGCGACCGCGGCAACCGGACTCTATTCCCTGAAGATGTTGATTGAGCTGTTGCCGCGGGAAGCCTTTCCAGCATTCGTCCGAGTATGGCTTTTTCGATCCGCACAGTCTGGTGCCGGATCTTGACACTCGATCGTTGTGCGGGGGCTGGAAGGTCGCCGGAGCATTCAGACCGCGCCGACCACGATTGATATTGGGTAGAGAAAATTTCCCTCGGCACGGCGAAAGGACTTCTCCCCGCCGTTCACATCTGATGCTGTCATTGATTATAGTGGGCGACCGAATTGTCCAAGGCCGCTACTGAACAGGCTTCGTCCTGGCAGGAACTCAAAAACGCCGCTCACCATTGGTGCGGCCATGAGATCTCAAACGCGGAAAAACAGATTCAATCCTCCTTTCACAAGGAGGATTGAATCTGTCAGACGACAAACGCCGGTGGCCGCAAGGAATACCCCAGATCGAGAGCATTTCAGCTTTTCTTCGAATCGCGAAAACGCTCTATCTTTTTGTTTTTACGCAATTCCGGACGCAAAATCGCTATGCACTTTTGCTGGAATTTCTCTAGGCGATCAGTTCTGCAACGCGAGCTGCAATGCGGTTGGAAACATCCTTGAAGGGGTCGCGTGCCGGAATGATGCTCGAGACACTCAGGAGCAATAGGGCTTTCAGGTGCTGCCGACCGCTCTCCTCGCCTACAACCGGTGCGAACGGTGTCATCCGAGGCTTATCCGCAGGATAGAGACGCTCAACCTCGATAAAGTTGTCAAACTTCTCATAGTCGTCGCCGCGAAGTTGGAATGTCTCCACTGGCGTTGCCTCCGCCATGACCACATCATGACTATCAAGCAGAATATTGTAGTATTCGATCGCTTGCCGGCCGGCCGGCAGCGCCCGCGCAATCGAACTGCCGTTCACAAGGTCGTTCGCACGGATCAAAACGCCGTCGAGATAAAGGGAGTGGCCAGGAGAAACATATAGATCCCGGCTCGGCATGCCGTCATCAAGGGCATTCCGCGAAATGCGGATCGACATGACGCTGTCGGACCACGACGGGCGGCTCGTCTTGAAGCTTTGGCGACCGATCCAGCGGATAGGTTTGGGTCCACCGGACACGGTTTCGACAAGGTCACCGATCTGGAGGTTCTCAATCGGCATTTCACCCGTCGGGGTCATGATCAGCGTCCCGCCGAGAAGGCAGTTCGCGCCGCCGCCGCCGTCATACCCGCCGCCGCCGCCATTGCCACCACCACCACTATTGCCGCCGCCGCCACCACCGCCGCCGCCACCACCGCCGCCACGGCCGCCGCCGCCACGCCTGCCCCAGTTGTGTCCCAAGGCGTGGGCGGGCGAAGAGGCAACTGCCATCGTTGCAGCCGCGATACCGGCGCACCTCGCGCCTGCGGCAGCAGCCGCGCCGAGGAAATGCCGTCGTGCACGGTTAAGGGGTATTTCTCGCGGATCCATCGATGACATTTCACTCTCCGTCGTTTGGGTTACGCCGATCCATTTTCAGTCGCTGTTAACCATTCTACAGCAAGTTGCACCCCAATAAATCGGCCTATTGGTTCGGCCGCCTACTCAAAAAGCGGTAGGCACAAAAAACCGGAAACTCCCCGGAACACAAAATCTCAGGTTGAATTAGTGAGTGACAAATAACACAATCTATCAAAGTCGCAACCTGCTGGACGAGCCTATTTTGACCGGATTATTGCAGTCGACGCGCAACTAGGAGGTGTCAAATCAGGCTCGCATGCCCTCGCGGCACCACGTCGCCCCCTCGCTAAATGCAAGGGGTTAATGCGCTCCGCTCGCGGGGGAAGTTTCAGAAGGTTCCGGCCGACGGCACGATGGATCAGGCGGTCATCCCATGGCAGCCGTTGCGAGCTTGGGAAAGACAGGCCCGCATTGAACCGCCTCGACGACCTGAAAGATTTCGGCGTCGGTCATTTGCATGAAAAGCGGCAGGATGACTGTTTCATTTTGCGCCCTGACGCTGTTCAGCAGACCGCTCGCGACCCGGTGCGAGGCCGTTCCCATGTAGGCTTTCTCGAGGTGGCTGTTCATGATGCCCCGTCGGGTCGAAATGCCGCGATCCAGCATCGCCTGCATGAACGCAGCTTGTTGCCATTGGTCAGGCAACCCGACGCAATAGCTCTGCCAATTGCTGCGCGCCCAGTGGGGCTCGACGGGCGGCCTTATGCCCTTGATCGCGGCGAGGTGCTTGCCGTATCGCTCGGCAATCGCGCGCCTGCGTGCAACGATCTCCGGCAGGCGCTTCAACTGCTCTCTTCCGACTGCAGCCTGCATGTCGGTCATTCGGTAGTTGTAGCCGAGTTCGGGATAGCTCTCGAAGATCACCTGTTTCGAGCCGTGCCGCACCGTGTCGTTGACGCTCATGCTGTGCTGCCGCCACAGCCGGAACTTTCGATCGTACTCTGGATTTGCGGTCGTCAGCATGCCGCCGTCACCGGTCGTTACGACCTTGCGCGGATGGAAGGAGAAGCAGGCGATGTCACCATGTGGCTTGCCTATTTTCTCCCACCGGCCTTTCCAGAGGATCTCGCTTCCGGTGGCACAGGCAGCATCCTCGATGACCGGTATCGAGTGACGGCTGCCTATTTCGACGATGCGAGACAGATCGCAGGGCATGCCGAGCTGATGCACGCACAGGATTGCCTTCGTCCTCGGCGTGATCGCGGCCTCGATCAGATCCGGGTCAATATTGAAACCGTCTCTTTCGATGTCGACGAAGACCGGTATCGCGCCGCAATAGCGGATCGCATTTGCCGTTGCGATGAACGAGTGGCTAACGGTGATGACTTCATCGCCGGCAGACACTCCCACGGCCATCAGGGCAAGGTGAAGCGCGGTCGTGCAGTTGGAGACGGCACACGCGTGCGCCGAGCCGACAAAATCGGCAAATTCCTCTTCGAAGGCGGCGACCTCGGGACCCTGGGTGACCCATCCGGACAGGATCACGCGGCGGACCGCTTCAACTTCCCGCTCGTCGAGAACGGGCTTGGCGACAGGAACAACCTGGGTCATGCCGCTTCTCCCGCGCTCAGAACCTTTTCCTGTCGCCACCAGGCGACGAGGTCGCGAAGTCCCTCTTCCATGGTGATCTCAGACTTGAAGCCGAGAAGTCCTTCTGCCTTGGCGGTGGACGCGAGACGGCGGGGGACGGCATTCACCTTCCGTGCCGGACCGAACTGCGGTTCCATGGAGGCGCCCATGACATGGGTCAGCAACTCCGCCAGTTGGCGCAGGCTTGTTTCCTCGCCGCTTGCAACATTGAACACTTCGTCTGTGACATCCGACTTTGCCGCGAGCAGGTTGGCGCGCGCGATATCGTGCACATGGACAAAATCCATGGTCTGGGTGCCGTCCCCGAGGATGATGGGCGGCAATCCACTGGCGATGCGCTCCATCCAGCGGATCAAGACCTCGGTATAAGCCCCGTGCACGTCCATACGCGGCCCATAGACATTGAAGTACCGCAGCGCGACGTAACGCAGACCGTACATCTCGGCAAAGCTGCGCAGCAGTCCTTCGTTGAAAGCCTTGGCGGCGCCGTAGATCGTCCTGTTATTGTAGGGATGATGATCCTCTGTCGTCGGGAACGTTTCGGCAAGGCCCAGCACCGAAGCCGAGGAGGCCGCCACGATCTTTGACACGCCCGCCTGCATGGCCGCTTCGAGCACGTCAAAGGTGCCGCCCGCCAGAACGTCGAAGGCCAGACGCGGTTCTTCGGCGCATTGCGTAATTCTGATGGCGGCCTGATGAAAGACGATATCAACGCCCTCGACCACGTCCTTGAGAAGCGCGCGGTCGCGGATGTCGCCCTCGACGATCGTGACCGGCGCCGACTGGATGGCCAGGGCGAGGTTTTCGCGCCGGCCACGCACGAAGTTGTCAAGGACGACGATTTCGCGTGGTCCTTCCAGCGCAACGAGATCGGCAATGTGTGAGCCGATCAGGCCAGCGCCGCCGGTAATCAGAATCCGCTTGTCCTTCATGGCTTCTCAAGCCTTTCCGCTGTTGACGGGTCGCAATCTTCGCGCCACCKGATGAATTTGGCCGGCACGCCGGCGACGATGGAAAAAGGTTCGACATCCGACGTGACCACGGCTCCGGCGCCAACGATCGCACCCTTGCCGATCGTAACGCCCGGCAGGATCGTGGCGTTTGTGCCGATGTCCGCCCATGCGCCGATGCGAACCGGCTTGATCTCCAGATCCGTGCGGATGATCGGCACATCGACCGGCAGAGCGGTGTGGCTCGATCCGAGGACCTTTGCCCCGGGTCCCCAGCCGACACACTCCTCCAGGATCAGGTTGCGGGCATCGAAGTAGGCTTGCGGACCGATCCAGACATTGTCGCCGATCCTGCATGTTCCGTCGTATCTGCCTTGGATATAGGCCTGGGCGCCGATGAACACACCGCTGCCGATCTCAAAGGTTTCGGGGTGCTTGAACCCCACTCCACTCCCCACCTGCAGCCCAGAACCACATGTTCGTGCCAGACTTTTCCAGATCACCTTGCGCATGAAGGCGTCGACGAAGCCGTCGCCCGTGGTGAAGCGCGCATAAAGCTCGATGAGGCCAGCCGGTCCATAGGACTGGTTGAGCTCGTTCGCCAAAGCGACCTGATAGTCGGGATCGGAGGGAAGGCCCTGGCGACCGTGCATAGCTTTGACAAGCCGCGCGACAGACGTGACGTCAACTGACATAGGCGTCCTGCTCCACGGCGGCAACGACCTGCTCGACCTGCCGCATCGTCAGCTCCGGATAGATCGGAAGCGAAAGCACCTCGAGCGCGGCGGCTTCGGAGACCGGGAAATCGCCAATCTTGTAGCCGAGATCTGCATGAGCCTCCTGAAGATGAACCGGGACGGGGTAGTGCAACCCGGTGTGAATGCCCTCGGCGCGGAGCGATTGTTGCAGTTGATCGCGGTCTCGACTTCTCACCGCATACACATGGTATACGTGACGGCGATCATTGACTGCGGCCGGCGCTTGCACGCTTCTGGATCCGGCGAGCAGAGCGGTATAGCGCGCAGCGCGCACGCGCCGAGCTTCGGTCCAGTCTTCCAGATGTCGGAGCTTGATGCGAAGGATTGCGCCTTGGATCTCGTCCATCCGGTAGTTGAAGCCCTTCATCACGTGGTGATAGCGCTGTTGCTGGCCCCAATCACGAAGCATGCGCATGGTCTGCGCCTGCTCGTCATCGTCTGTCACGACGATGCCCCCTTCCCCGCAAGCACCCAGGTTCTTGCCTGGATAGAAGCTGAAGCAGCCTGTCAGCCCGATGCTTCCAGCACGTCGTCCCTTGTATTCGGCACCGTGGGCCTGGCATGCATCCTCGATGATCGGCAAACTGTACTTGTCGGCAACGGCCCTGATTGCGTCCATATCGGCCATCTGGCCGTAGAGATGCACGGGCACGATAGCCTTGGTCTTTCGGGTTATCGCCGCTTCGAGCTTGGTCGGATCCATGGTGAGCGTTACTGGCTCCACGTCAACGAAAACGGGTCGTGCGCCGGTGTAGCAGATTGCCGCTGTGGTTGCGACGAAGGTGAGAGAAACCGTGACGACCTCGTCGTCGGCGCCAACGCCGGCAGCGAGCAAAGAAAGATGCAGGGCGCTTGTGCCGGTGTTGACGGCGATGGCGTGCTTGGTGCCGCAATAGGCCGCGAACTCCTCCTCGAACCGCGCGACCTCCTCGCCAAGGACATAGTGGCCCGACGCGAGCACACGAAGAACAGCGGCATCAACATCATCTTTGATCGACGCATATTGGGCCTTCAAGTCGAGCAGCGGGATCATGCAATCAACCTTGCCTGTTCGAGTTCAACAACGCGGCCACGCTGGGCCAGCGACTGTGTCGCTGCCTCAAGAATTCGCACGACGCGCAGCCCGGCATGGCCATCTGCGAGGGGCTGTGTGTTTGTGGCGACGCATTCGACGAATTGTTTCAATTCGCGACCAAGAGCTTCGGTCATATCAAGCTGCGGAGCGTACATGTCTCCGGTGCGATAGCCGACGCGCATCTCGAGCACCTTCTCGCCGTTCTGTTCAGCGTCGCCGGTCAAGGTGATGCCCTTGTCATAGACCTTGATCTTTTCGCTCGGCTCGAGATCGTCATAGACGATCATCTTGTTGCTTCCGCCGACGAGCGTCCGGCGGACCTTCACCGGCGCCAGCCAGTTTACGTGGATATGCGCGATCAACTTGCTTTCGAAGAAGAGGGTGAGATAGGCGATATTCTCAGGTTCGCCTGTCACGTGGCCCATGCCGGTCGCCGAAACCGCCACCGGCTTTTCCGGCAGGACATAGTCCATGATAGAAAGGTCGTGCACTGCGAGGTCCCAGACGACGCTGACGTCATGCTGGAAGAGGCCGAGATTTACGCGCACTGAGTCATAGTAGTACACGTCGCCAAGACCGTTTTCGATGATTTCGCGCATCTTGCGCACGGCACCGGTGTGGATGAAGGTATGGTCGACCGCCAGGATGAGCCCCCTGCGTGCGGCTTCGTCCACCATGCGGCGGGCTTCTTCCGAGGTGGAGGCCATTGGTTTTTCAACGAAGACATGCTTGCCGGCCATCATCGCCTTCATCGCAAGCCTGTAATGTGCCGAGACAGGCGTGGCGATCGCAATCGCATGGACCCGGGGATCACGCAGGACTTCGTCGAAGTCGTCGGTGATCTGCACCGTGGGATAGCGCATCTGAACGGCGCCGAGCCGGTCCTTTTTGAGATCGCAGACCCAGACCAGCTGTGCGCCGGGGGTTTCTGCAAAATTGCGGACCAGGTTTGGCCCCCAGTAACCGTAGCCAACGACGGCAACTCCAATCATCGTGCTCTCCCAGATGATAAAACTTCGACCGGCGCATCCTTGGCGCGCCCGATGACCACGGCCGGCACGCCGACAACGACTGCGTAGGCAGGAACGTCCTTGGTCACGACCGCCCCGGCGCCAACCTGCGCGCCCTCGCCGATCGTTATACCCGCGACAATCGTGGCATTGCTGCCGATGGAGGCGTAACGCTTGACCATCGTCGGCACGACAGACCAGTCGCCGTCGGCCTGCAGAGTTCCATCGGGATTGACAGCGCGGGGATTGAGATCATTGGTAAACATGACGCCATGGCCAACGAAGACACCGTCCTCGATCGTCACGCCTTCGCAAACGAACGAGTGGCTGGAGATCTTGCAGTTTCGCCCTATCGTCGCGTTCTTCTGTATCTCGACGAAGGTGCCGATGCGGGTGCCGGCACCGATCGAGCAGCCATAGAGATTTACGAGATCCGGATGGTGGATCACGACGCCATCGCCCAATGTAACGCTTTGCGCGATCATACTGTAACGCCCCTGTTCCTAGTCGACACGATGTCGGTTAGACTTGGTGAGCTGAAACACCGCTCCCAAACTTTCTTTCGGGATCAAGAGAAAGCTTTTTGACGTCAGAGTAAAGGAATCAAAATGCGGTAGACAATCAATCGAAAGGCGTATTCGTCTTTGTAGTTTTCTGGCTTCCTACTGCATTGCTAAAGTATTTTCTGAAGTTATATTTGTTGCAAGGTAAGAGTTTCTCTTGGGCTTGTCGCAACGACAGCTTATCGTGACGGGAGGAGGAACTTATTGCCGCCCGTGTGGACCAACGACAAACGCTGGGCCTCCGACGTGAAGGGGGATGGATCTGTTGCAGATCAAAATCATGGCTGCTGCGGCGCCGGATAAACGTGCGAGCCAGCCGATGCGGGTAGCAATGACTCTAAGACGCGCTTGCATTCAGGTCGATCGCCGCGCTCGCCAGCTCAGACACCTCCTGCTGCGTGATGGGTACAGCGTTTTTACGACGCGGGTGCGATCAAAGTTGTCCGACTGGATAAAGCCGAAGGGCTTTACCTGGCACGTCTTCCCGGAGGATGTGCTGCGGGCTGATTTTGCACGGCCAGCAATGCCAAAGGTTCCAGCGGTCGTAGATGGCGCACCTATTGCAATCAATTGGATCGTGGGTCCTGCAGGTCCCGGATCGGGCGGCCATACGACTATATTCCGGATGATAAAGTACCTACAGCAGATAGGGTACGACAACCGTGTGTATTTCTACGATCCCTATGGGGGCGATCACCAGTATTACAAAAAGGTTGCCCGCCTACACTATGGTATCACCTGCAAGATTGGAAAACTGGGTCCCGAGATCGAAGATGCGCACGCCGTCGTCGCGACCCATTGGCCGTCGGCCTATGCGGTGTTCAATATGCGCTCGGCAGGAAAGCGCTTCTATTTTGTCCAGGACTATGAACCGTCATTCTATCCCATCGGCACCAACAGCGTGCTGGCGGAAAACACCTATCGGATGGGCTTTCACGGGATAACTGCAGGTCGCTGGCTGACCGAGAAACTGGGCAGTGAGTTCGGCATGACATCGGATTGGTTTCCGTTTGGGTGCGATACCAGCCGGTATCGCTTTGACGGATCTGCCAAGCGAAAAGGCGTGGCGTTTTATGCGCGTGCGGGGACACCACGCCGGGCCGTCGAGCTTGGTCTGTTGGCACTTGAGCTTTTCGCCAAGCGTTGCCCGCATATCGAGCTGCATCTCTTCGGCGAGGAGCTTGGGGCCCTTCCCTTCAAGTTCACGAACCACGGTTTGGTTTCCCCGGAAAAACTTGCCGATATCTACAATCAGTGCTTCGCGGGCCTCACACTGTCTCTTACCAACGTGTCGCTGGTTCCACACGAAATGCTCGCCTGCGGTTGTATTCCGGTCGTCAATGATGCCGATCACAACCGCATGGTGTTGGACAATTCACACGTGCGATACGCGCCCTTGCTTCCCCACGCGCTTGCGGATGCATTGGAGGCCGTTGTGACCATGTCGGACTTCGAAACGGAATCCAGGCAAGCAGCCGAGAGCGTTGCCTCCATTTCCTGGGATGTCGCGGGGGCGGCAATAGACACCGCGCTACGTCGCGCCCTGAAGACATAGCAACGAACTTTCGCCTGAATAAGCCTGTGTTCCACCGATCAACGTCCGAGGAAACCGTGACAACAACTGTTGATGTAGCAATTCCATGTTATCGATACGGGAACTTCTTGCGAGAGTGCGTCGAAAGCGTGCTTTCACAGGAGAATGTGGATGTCCGCGTATTGATTCTGGACGATTGTTCACCCGACAACACGGCTGAAGTGGGAAAACAACTCGCAGCCCAAGATCACCGGGTCGAATTCCGGCGGCATACGGCCAACCAGGGACATATTACGACCTACAATGAAGGGATCGACTGGGCATCGGGAGATCTCTTCCTGCTGTTGTCTGCCGACGACTATCTGGCGCCCGGAGCTTTGTCGCGCGCGTCGCAGCTCTTTAAGACGAATCCAGAGATGAGTTTCGTCTTCGGAAATGCCATTTTGCTTTCCGACGACAATCTACGCCAGGCGCTTGAGCCTTTCGGTAGCAGCTTTCCGGCAGAGATTGCAGTTCTGCCATGTCTGGATTTTGTAAAGGCGATGAAGGGACAGAATATCGTCCCCACTCCGACGGCTGTGGTCAGAACGAGCGCCCAGAAGCAAGTTGGTGGATATTGCCATGCCTTGCCCCATGCCGGTGACATGGCCATGTGGCTACGCTTGGCAGCGGAAGGTGACGCTGGCTTCGTAAACGCGACGCAGGCAGTCTATCGGATGCATTCGCAGAATATGTCACGATCGTACTCGTCCGCGCGGCTTCCAGATGTGCAGCAAAGACGTGCAGCCATTGAGCATTTTCTCGAGCACAGCGCCGCAAAGCTGCCAAATGCTGTTTCCTACCAGCAAATTCTGCTTCAAGCCCTCGGCCGCAACGCGGCCTATCAGGCAAGTGAGGCGCTCAATGAAGGGGATCTGGAGACATCGCGTCGACTGTCGGAACTGGCAAAAGAACTTTACCCGGGCGTCTGGCGTACCAGTTCTTGGCTTCGGCTGCTGCTGACGAGAGCGATGGGGCCGCGCGCGTGGCGACTTCTGCGGTCTGCGCTGGGCGCTGCCAGAATCTGAATCCCAAGTCGCAGGTCCAAATGGCATTTGGACCTGACAGCTGAAGGCGCGCCTCTTCGGTAGACACACGCCGACCTGATGGCAACGGGTCGCCGGTGATGCGAAGTGTGTTGGGCTCGACATGGCGTCGCCTGCCCGGCTCAGCGACTTGAATGCGCGAGGGTCCGCAAAAGCTGGATGTTGATCACGGTTCCCGGATCGCCGTGTCCAGGCCCTTCAGCAACGGATAGAGGAAATACGACATCACTGTTCGGCGTCCGACCATGATCTCGGCAGAGACTGCCATCCCTGGAAGCAGCATGACCGGGTCGTTTGCCGTGCCCAGGCGCGCATCCGAGAGCAGAATGCGGGCCTTGAAGAACGGCGAACTGGACTGGGTTGCTGCCGCATCCTGCTGCGACGGGGTGAAGGTGTCGCGGCTGACCGTTCTGACTGTGCCCGAGGCGGTGCCATATTTCTGGAAGGGATAGGCGTCGAACTTGATCCGCGCCTCTTTATCAGCCGCTATACGCCCGATGTCGCGTGAATTGATCGACACCTCCGCCTCCAGCGGAACGTTCAGCGGGACAAGTGTTACAATCGGCTCCGCTTCCTTTACGACCGAGCCTACAGAGCGTTGGGCAAGGTCGAGAACCACCGCGTCGGCGGGGGCCGTCAGGGCGACCAAGTTGCGCCGCAGCTCCATTTTCTTCAGTTCTTCGCCCGCTGTGTCGCGCTGGCTGCGCAGATCAACGAGCTGTTCCATCAAGGCGCGGCGAAAGTCTTCAATAAAGGCCTGACGGTCGGCCTGCAGCTTTGCGCGCGCGTGCTCGGCCTCATCAGCCCGCCCCTTTACTGCCGACAGGGCTGCTTCGACGTCGAGACGCGCATCGCGAGAACCAAGCAGGGTAATCAGAGAGCCGCTCTCACGATTGTAGAGGCGTTCGCGCGCACTCTCGATCCGTGACAGGTTTTCACGGCGGTCGACCAGAACCGCCTCCTGGCTCTTGCTGGCTGCGAGCGACGCAGCCTGGCCCGCAATCTGCTGTTCGAAATTCTGGAGCTGTGCCACGTAAAACGCACGGCGCTGCGCGAACAGCTGCACCTGCAGTATCTCATTCGAGGAGACGCCGGCCATTGTCGAATAGTCGGCGCCGGCCAGTTCCGCTTCGATCCGTTTCACCTGAGCGTCAAGGGCTGCGAATTTTGCCGTCAGCTGGTCGACATCCGCCTGGCTGAAGGTCGCGTCAAGTGTCGCAAGTGTCTGGCCTGCGCGCACCACCTCGCCTGCCGTAACATCGATCGTGCGGATGATCGATGTTTCGATGGGTTGGACAACGATCGTGGGCTGGGTGGTGACCAGCTTGCCGGGAGCAACAACGACCTCATCGATCGATGAGACCGAAGCCCATAGGACCGCCGAGCCGATCAGCGCCGTGACGCAGTAGAGTGTCATGCGGGCTATTCTGGGCGGCGCACGCTCTTCAAGCTCGACGGCATCTGACTGGAACTCCGCGATCACCGGTGAAAACGAACGTCTCGCCGTGAGGTCGTTTCCTTGCCGCTTGGCCGGGACCGGAAGGTTTTCATTCGGTTTTTCGGCGCGCGCGTTCATGCTACCTGCCTCATCTGTTGCGACCAGAGATGCCGATAGGTCATGCATCGTGACACGAGCTGGTCATGGCGGCCGATATCAGCAATCTTGCCACGTTCGACGACGAGGATGGCGTCGGAATCGACAAGCGTCGACAGGCGATGCGAAACGATGATAACCGTCCGCCCCGCCGCGATCTGGCTGAGATTTTGCCTTATGATCGCTTCGCTATCCGGATCAAGCGCACTTGTAGCCTCGTCAAAGATAAGCAGCTTGGGATCGGTTATTAGCGCACGTGCGATCGCCAGACGCTGTTTCTGACCGCCGGAGAGATTGGATGCGTTTTCCTCCAGCATCGTTTCGAACCCGCGCGGAAGGCGTTCGATGAACTCCTCGGCGCCTGCGATGCGGGCGACCTCGACGATCTCCTCGATACTCGCATCCGGCTTTGCCGCTGCAATGTTTTCGCGCACCGTGCCACGGAAGAGAAAGTTGTCCTGGAGCACGACACCGATACTACTTCTGAGATGAACGAGGTCGATCTCACGACTGTCGTAGCCGTCGATCCGCACCAGCCCCTGCTGGCTTTGATAGAGCCCCTGGATAAGCCTGGTGATCGTCGTCTTGCCCGAACCGCTCTTGCCGACGACCCCGAAGACCGATCCCGCTGGGACGGTGAAGGAGACGTCGTCGAGTGCCGGCGGACCCTCCGGACCGTAGCGGAAACTCACCTTGTCGAACTCGATGCGCCCCCTGAGCTGCGGCCGGATGCCCCGGCCGCGACCGAACTGTTCCGGGCGCTGGTTCATGATCTCGCCGAGCATGCGAACCGACAGCGCAACCTCCTGGTATTCGTGGACCATGGTCACGATCTGGACAAGCGGCCCGGACACCCTGCCGGCCAGCATGTTGAACGCAACCAGGGCACCGACCGTCATCGCGCCGCTAAAGACGTCGAGCGCGCCAAGGCCAATGATTGCGACGCTCATCAGTTTCTCGAGGAGCCCGGTCAATGATTGTGCAACGGTCGAGATCTTCTCCACACGGAAACGCACGGAAATAGCCTGGGCAGAGCAATCGTCCCACACCTTGCGTTGCCGCGGCTCCAGGGCAAGCGACTTGACGGTGCGCATGCCGTGAACGGTTTCGACCAGCAGGGCCTGCTTGTCTCCTTCCGCCAGATAGAGCGCCTGCAGCCGCCGCTGGAAAGGGCCAACGAGCATCATCACCACGAGCCCGACGAGAGCTGCGAAGCCGAGCACGACGAGCGTGAGCTTGACGCTGTAGAGCAGCAGGATCGGCACGAAGACCAAAAGCGACAAACCGTCGAGAAGCGTCAGGAACAGGCGACCTGTCAAGAACTCGCGAATGCGGCCTGTTTGCTGCATGTGTTTGACGATAACGCCGGCCGACGCCTGCTCGAACAGCGAGATCGGCAGGTTCAGGAGATGCCCGAATGTCCGCGTGGCTATTCTGATGTCGATCCTGTTTGTTGCGTAGAGCAGCAGATAGCGACGTAGAAAGCTGAAGGTGGCGTCGAAGATGAGCGCGACGGCGATACCGATCGTCAGGACCGTGAGCGTCGCGTAGCTCTGGTGCACTAGGACCTTGTCGATCACGAGCTGGAAGAACATCGGCGTGGTCAGGCCGAGCCCGTAAAGAACGAACGCGGCCAGCGCGACATCGCGGAAGAAGCTGCGCTGCCTGATGACTTCGGGGATGAACCAGCGAAAGCCGAACGGCTGGTCGTCATCCTTCATCTTGTAGTTGCGCTTCATGAGGATGACGGAGCCGTGCCACGATCTGGAGAACTGCTCCTCGTCCAAAAGGATGAACTCCGGACGCTCCGCCAGCGGATCGAGCACGCGGACGCGCTCGCCGCCGTCGTCATCGGTCACTGCGCCGGCGATGACGATCCAGTTGCCGTTTTCAAGTTCGGCCAACACAGGATAGGCATTGCCCAATTCAAACAGCGATCGCCACATCAGGTCGACGTGCCTGGCGCGCAGGCCGGCGTCTTTCGCCATGCGCAGAAGCTGGCGCAAGGCAACGGGCTCGTCCGTTACGGCATAGTCGTGCTGCAGCCGCTCGGGTGAGAGATCGACGCCGTGATGACGGGCGACGAGAGCAAGGCAGTGTAGATTGGTGTGCAAAAACATACGCGTGGCCCACCCTGGCGATACTTGTGTTGTGTGGCTAGTTGAAGTTCGGCGATGCGTTGACAGGCGCGTTCGCCGGTTGAGCCGCATCATTGATCGGTGGTTGAATATCGCCGATGCGACGCACGGCTCCGGCTTCAACCAGTCCGGCAAGGGCCTTCTGCATCAGGTCCACCGCATTGGCGAAAGCGTCAACCGGCATGATTATCCGTTGGCGAAACACCGGTATCGGATTGTTACCCGGATCGCGTTCGGTGGCGGAGAGCGACATCATATCGATCCTGACGATTGTGCCGGTAACCGTGATTTCGCCGATGCCGTCTGCGTAGAGTTCGTTGCTCATTATAGGCCCCTCTGTTTTCTGGGTTCAAAGTCAATCATGCCGTGTGGGTGTGTTGCCACGCGGGAAAGGGATCGTGCAGATCTTGCGCCAGCTGCTGATCGAAACCGGTCTCTTCGCCAAGCAGGCTCTCGTCGAGAGCGGCACAGATCGCCTCCTCGTCGAGCCCGGCGCCGATGAACACGAGTTCCTGCCGGCGATCGCCCCAGACCTCGTGCCAGTGCCGATCAAGCAACTGGCGAAACTGCGGATAGCGGGGCCACTGCGCCTTCGGGACGGTCGCCCACCAGAACCCCTTGGTTGCGAGAGTGCGTTGTACGCCCGCGATCGACAACAGGCCGATTTCGTCTGGGCGGGTTGCCAGCCAGAAGTGTCCCTTGGCGCGAATGAGACCGCGCCATTCTCGTGCAAGAACGTTATGGAGCTTCAAAGGATCGAACGGCCGCCGCGCGCGATAGACGAAGCTGGTAATGCCATACTCCTGCGTCTCGGGAACATGGTCTCCCCAGCCGTACAGCTCCTTGTGCCACAGCGGATGCCGTGCGGACTTAGCCTCGCTGAACAGCTGCGTATCGAGGATGGAGGCGAGCGGCAAATGCCCGAAATCGGTCTCCACGACGCGCGCATCAGGATTGAGCGCGGCAACGATCCGACGGACCGCCGCTCGGATATCGGCAGTCACGTCGGAGATCTTGTTGATGACGACGACATCGGCGAACTCGATCTGCTCGACGATGAGATCGACCAGGGTACGCTTGTCATCGGCATCGCGGGTCTCTCCCCGATCGCTGAGAAAATCCCTGCTGGAGAAGTCCGCCAGCAGATTTGCGGCATCGACGACGGAAACCATCGTATCCAGTCTGGCGATGTCGCAGAGCGCTGCACCGCTCTCGTCACGGAACGAGAAGGTCGCGGCGATCGGCAGAGGTTCTGCGATCCCTGTGCCCTCGATCAGCAGGTAGTCGAAGCGTCCGTCGGCAGAGAGCCGCCGGACTTCGCCAAGCAGATCGTCACGAAGCGTACAACAGATGCACCCGTTGGTGAGCTCCACCAGCGTCTCGTCAGTCCGCGACAGATTGGCGCCGCCGTCTCGGATAAGGTCTGCATCGATGTTGATCTCACTCATGTCGTTGACGATCACCGCAACGCGACGTCCCTCGCGATTGCGCAGCACATGGTTGAGGATCGTCGTCTTGCCGGCGCCGAGAAAACCCGCCAACACGGTCACCGGAAGTCTGCCATCACCAATCGTCCGTTCCATGCTCAATCCATTAAGCTGCGAGTTGCGGCTTGAAGGCCACGTCTACGTAGTAGTTCGTGCTGTTGTAGGTGCTGGTCGGGAAGAGCCCGCTCGAGCCATAGGCATAGACGCCGTTGCCACCGCTCAGGGCTGACGACAGAGCCTGCAAATTGCCGTTGGACGTTTCGGCACCGAAGTAGCCGCCCGTCGCCGAGTAATTGCCGTTGGTGCTGTAGGAGACGACATACGTCGTATCGGCATTGATCTCGACCTGTGTGGAAAGATTGACCGACTGCCAGCCGCTCGCGGTTTCGTTCGAGAAGGTGGCGCTTGCAAGCAAGGTTCCGGTCGAAGTCCAGAGATATCCGGTATGAGAACCCGTGTTGGTTTCACCCTTGTAAAAGCGAATGCCGGTGATCCAGCCTGCCGTATCCGCCTGAAATTTCATCCCGAGATTGACAGGCGAATTGTCGTTGACCGACACGATCGACGGGGTCGAGCCGGCGGAAAAGACGTTCTGTTCGCCGCCCTGGTTGTTGACCGCCACGGAAACCTGGGCCGAAGCGATCGCTCCCGCAGCATCGGCAATCGTGTAGGAGAAGCTCGCTGCGCCCGAATAGCCAGCCGTCGGCGTGAACGTGATCGTGTTCGACTGGCTGTCAAAGATTGCAGTGCCGTTGACGCCGCCGCTGACGCCGGTGATCGATATGGCATCGCCATCGGGGTCGCTGTCATTGGCAAGCAATGCTGAGGCCTGAATGGTGATCGGCGTTCCGGTGGTGGTGGAAAAACCTGGATCGTTGGCTGCGATCGGTGCCGAGTTTTGCGCACCGTTCTGGTAGAGGACGTCGACCCAGTAATTGGTTGAATTGTAGCTTGCGCTTGGAAACAGGCTTCCGGCTCCGTATGCGTAGACGCCATTTCCACCACTCGGCGCGGTCAATACACCGCTGGAATGATCGGTGGTGAAATAGTTCGGTGTTGCGGCATAGAAGCCGTTGGAATGATAGCTCGCGACATAGGTGGTTCCCGACATGATCGTAATCGGCTGGGAGAACGTCACCGTCTGCCAGCCGCTGGCTGTTTCGTTCGTAAATGTCGCCGTTGCAAGCAGCTGCCCGGTGCTGCTCCACAGAGATCCGACATGTGTCCCGGTGTCTTGCGCACTCTTGTAATAACGGAGTCCCGCGATGTTGCCGCCGGCGGAGGCAACGAACTTGACGCCGAGCTCCACCGAACTGGAATCGTTCCCCGACGGACCGCTGGGGACATCGGAGGATGAAAACAGGCCTGTACCACTTGCCTGCGGGCCGACAGTCAGGCTCACGGAGGCCGACGAAGTGCCGCCACGGCCATCCGAAACGGTATAGGAAAAATTGGCGCCGCCGGTATAGCCATTTGTCGGCGTAAAGATGATCGTGTTGGTCTGGCTGTTGAACGTTACCGTGCCGTTCGTTGCGCCGTTTGCCCCCGTAATGGACAGGACATCGCCGTCTGCATCGGTGTCGTTTGCAAGCAGGGCCGCAGCAGCGATCGATAGAGCGGTGTTTGAGTATGCGACAAACCCGTTGTCATTGGCCGCGACCGGCACGGCGTTGGCTGTGGACTGGTTGAAAACGACATCCACCCAGTAGTTCGCCGCATGATAGCTGGAGGTCGGGAACGTTGAATTGGATCCGTAGGAAAACACGCCGTTGCCGCCGCTGGATGCGGCAGAAAGTCCGGTCAGCGGACCATTTGTATGCGCCGTCGTGAAATAGTCTGCCGTCGCGACATAGGCGCCGGTCGTATGATAGGAAGCGACGTATGTGGCACCGGCGGTGACCTGGATGGGACTGGAGAACGTCGCAGTCTGCCATCCACTGAGCGATTCGCTTGAAAATGTGATGGTGCCCAGCAGCGTGCCGTCGGACATCCAGATGGAACCGGTGTGTGCACCGGTGTCGCCCGCTGCCTTGTAGAAACGGATGCCGGTGATCGTGCCGCTGGTGGACGAAACGAACTTCATGCCAAGTTCCAGCGGAGCATTCTCGCTGACGCCGGCGTTCGCCGGGCCTTCGTTCGGCTGAAACAGGCTTACACCGGATGGGCCTTCATCGACCGACAGGCTGACATTGCCTTGAGCGGTTCCACCCCGGCCGTCGGAGAGCGTGTAGCTGAAATTCGCCGGGCCCGCATAACTTGCGTCCGGAGTGAAGATGACATTCCCCGTCTGTGCGTTCAGCGTGACGGAGCCGTGCACCGCATTGCCGACGGCGGTGATCGTCAGGGCGTCGCCATTGGCATCGGTATCGTTAGCGACAAGTGCTGCAATCGATATCGTAAACATCCCGTTGCGGGCGACCGTATAGCCGGTATCGTCTGTTGCAACCGGCAGGCTGTTCGGCCCGGCGTCGAAGACAACGTCGACCCAGTAATTCGAGCCTGCAGGGCTGTTGCCGGGGAATGTGCCGGCGTTTGCGCTATAGATATACGCCCCGCCGCCGTCGACCGCCTTCAAGGGGCCGTTGCTGTAGGTGGTGCCGAAATAGTTGTCGGTCACCGAATAGAAGCCATTGCTGTGATAGGAAGCGACATAGGTCGTTCCGGCGGCGATCGGGATCGGGCTGGAGAACATGACGGTCTGCCAGCCTGACAGTGACTCGCCCGTGGATATGCCCGTCGCGAGTAGCGTTCCGTCTGCTTTCCAGAGACTGACGACGTGCTCCCCGATATTGTAGAATCCCTTGTAGAAGCGAATTCCCTGCACCGAGCCGCCGGTTGTGGACTGAAAGCGAACGCCGAGTTCCACGCCATCGCGCTCGATCGTGGTCTCAGTGGCCGGCTTGGCAGCGAGTGTCCATAGGCTAGACGTTGCGGGCAGGGCAACTGTGACCTGTTTGCCTGTCGATGGCGTTTCCATGTTGACACTGTCGTCGACGGCGCGGGACATGATCGTGTAGGTGCCGCTCGCCTGAACGACCCAGTTGTAGCTCCAGCTCTCCTTGCCGGTGGCCTTGTACCAGTGCTGACCGCCATCGGTTGAGATTTCGACGCCCGCGATGATGCCGCCGCCGGTATCCTGGGCCGTACCCGTTATCGTGACGTGCTGCCCTTCAAGGAAGCTGCCGCCCACGGTGGGCGACGTAATGGTCGACGTCGGCTTGAGTGTGTCCGTCGATTGGGTCGCAAGGGCCAGACTGGCAACCAGCGTGGTCGGCTGGATGCCCATGTCGGCGAACATGTTGACCATCGCCTGCTGGACGTTCGGATCGGTTGGCGTGGCCGCGCCTTCGTGGTTGGAGCTCAGGCCCCATGACCAGAATACGGTTCCTGCACCGAAAACGAGCGCACCGCTTTGCGCCCGATACATGGTCAGGCTATGCGTGGCCGTGTTGCTTCCAACTGTGGTGCCGTAGTCAAAGAGATAGCTGTCGACCGCGATTGTCGACAGCGAGAGATTGATGAGACCGGCTGGTCTAAAGCCGTTTTCGACGTCGGAATCCCACTCATAGCCGAGCAGGTTCTGCACCAGATTGTAGGATTCGCCGGGTTGCAGGTTCGCGACGTCGGTGTTGCGCCAAAACCGGAGGTTGGAATAGTCGTAAGGGATGGAAATGGTATCGGCACGGTAACTGTCCACCGTGAACAGCGTTCCGGTCAACGCGTTCTCGGGCTGCTGTCCCGGATCAGCGTAGCGGGGGTCACGCCATGTGCCCGTACCGATCGCGCTCGGATCGCTGCTGGTGCCCCAGGTTTCCTTGTAGCAGACCATGGTGCGATAAGGCGTACCATTGCCGTCTATGCTGGTTTCCCAGCGAACCTTCCAATAGACTTCGTTGCCGCTCCAGAATGCCAGGTTGACGCCGCTGTCGCGCGCCGCTTCCACGTTGCTCCTTTGCTCGGCGGACCAGTACTCGTCATGCCCCACCGAAAGATAGGCCTGATGGTTGAGCAACAGGCTCCCGTTTCTCGTGGCATCGACGCCTGATATGTAGGAGACGTCGTATCCATTCTGCTCGAGCCACTCGATCGCAGGCTGCTCCGCGCCGAAAATGAAATCGTGCGTCCCTCCGATGGGGCTCGTATTGGTTATGATCGGCCGGTTGTAGCTGACAGCGGACGCGCGTCCGATCGCAGTCAACCCACAGCTGCAGTTGGGCGGCAGGTAGCCGATCATGTCGGCCGGGTCGACAGGGACTTGCCCGTAGTAGAGGCTGGCTCCGCCCCAGGCATTGTAGGCCTGCCAGGTCGTGTCCGATGTCTGGAAGACGATATCGCTCGTCGAAGCGTCATCACGTACCACAAAGGGGATGATGCTCGCCCCGTTGGTACCGTCTTCGCGAACGAGCTTGGCAAAGTAGACGCCTGAAACGGCATCTTCGGGAATTTCCCAGCTCGCAGATACCGACCAGTTGCCACAGTCGATCAGCCCGAGCGACATATCCACGATCGGATGAGGTTGGATCTGCGCGGTGGTCAGCGATTTGTCGATCGACGCGACTTTGCGTGCTCCGTCGCCGCCGTAGTAACCCATGCGGTATATGTCGATGCGATAATGTGTCGAATCCGTTGCAATCTTGAAATCGACGGTCTGGCCGATGTTGGTGCTGATTTGGGTCGCAAAGCCCTGAATGTTGCCGTCGCCGTCGCCCTCGATAGCCCACTCGCTGCGGGGGGTGCCCTGCTTCATGTTTTCGAGGGGAATCCTGTTGGGCGTCACCGCGAGAGCGGCTGCGGGGGCGACAGCCGCCGCAGCGATGGAGACCTCAGGTTGCGTCACGGTCGAGTCGAGCGCGGTTTGCGCTGTCGCAGTCGAGGAAAGCCGCATAACCGGCGAAACAGCCGGCGCCGGGGCGTCGAGTGCCGAGCTGCCGTTGACGGATTGCACGGCGTCAATCTCACTGACGCTGCTGCTGCCCGTCAACGCGCTTGATTGGACCTGGATCGGGGATTCCTCCACCGAAAGGACCTTGCGTGCCGGCGTGGGCCCAGGCGTCGTCCCCGTCGAGGCGGACGGGAGGATAGTTGTTGTTGTAAAATCGGCTGCCGCATAGGAGGGTTGGCCGTCTTGGCGAAGTATTGTTGCCGACGTCGTTGGTGCAATATCCCCCGCCGCTTGAAACACCGCGCTTGTTGCTTTGGGCCCGTCGGCCACTGGCACCGACACGACCGGCACCGCATTGGTGCGCCAGGCATCGGAGGTGACATAAACGCTGCTCGCACCGCCGAAAACACCTAGAAATTTGTTATCCTTGACGCGCATCTTGAACATACAGGAACACCCATCGCCATTCGAGAAAGTATATTCTGCCAGTTTTCTCGACGGAGCGAACGACGGCAAACAGTGGTATGCGCTGGAGTAGTTCGTACATCGTTATGATTACTTGCGTGCAATACTTGGCGGGGGTGTCGGAATGGCGATAACCTTGAATCCTGACAAGGATTAAAAAGCCGTCCGCAAGGCAGGCTAGTCACCGCTGGTAGGTGCCGACAGAGGCGGCAGCGGCCAAGCCGGCGACCGGTCAGCTTGCGGCAGCGGTGGCCGGCCTCGGCGTCTGGCTGCAACTCTCGATGAGGGAGCACGGTTGCCGATCAAACCCGACGGCACCGTATCCTCCTTCGGACTAGCCACGGCATCCAACAGCCAGACGCCCGAGCCTCCGAGGAAGAAAAACCATGCATAGGTGGCGCCCCAGAAATGCACAGTCGACCCCACGAACACAAAGGTGGCCATGCAAATGAGATAGGCGGTCCGGTAGGAACGGAGGGTGCGATCGAGGCCCCTCCTTCGCGCCACGGCGATCCAAAGGAAAAGCCAGGACAGGGACATCAACAGGAAGGCGGGGAGCCCGTACCGCATGGCGGTGAGCAGCCAGAAATTGTCGACACTGTCACTCCCCATCCAGCTAGGGCGCTCCCAGTCGCCAAGCCCGATTCCAAAAAGAGGATGGTTGGAAACGGACGCGGAACCGTAGTCCCAGATCCAGATGCGATACCACCCAGTCTGCTGTTCGAATGTGAAGTGCGAAACGTAAAACTGCACCGGCGTCTGATTGGAGCCAAATTCGACGACAAGGTAGCCGATCAACACCAATACCCACAATAGCTTCCATCGGCCCCTAAAGTTGCGGAGGAGCCTGTTCCATGTCAGCAGCGCGATCTGGAAAACCACGCCGGCTATCGGGGCTGACGACATCGACAGAACAGCGGTCCCGCCGACCAGACAAACCAGGAATGCGCGGGTGGACGGCTTTTTGCTGGCCACGAGGCTGGTCAACGCAAGCATGCTGCCGCAGAAGACACCGAATAGGATGGAATGACTGAATGGGCCTTGCACCCGCCAGAGACCCATTCGCGGAACCATTTTCGTCACTTCAACAGTTGGAAAGATCGTTCCGAACGCGACCAGCAAAGGCTTTTCGCCGGTCATCCACTCATAGAGGGCAAATGGCAGAAGACACATCATCAGCTTGATCACAAATATGATCATGTTGCGAAAATCGGCGGCGGTACGAATGTAGCAGCGCGCCAGCAGATAGGCGCCCGTTCCTTCGATAAACAGCATGCCACCCGATTGGAGGCCCGGCCCCACCCCGTGAATGACGGCGAGCGCGAGGGCCGCCCAGATACTGTAGAGTTGAAGACCGATGTCCGCTATCCGGATTGGCCCCACTTTCCCCTGTGCCCACATCGCGACGCAAGGCAACAGCGCGACGATGAGGACAATGCGATAGGCCGAGAGGTTGAGTGACCCCAAAGGCAGGATCCACGGGATCACCAGCCCTATCAGAAACAGCTTGATTGCAACGGGTAGTCGTCCTGACTGAGCAAAACCCGATTGATTACCCAGGTCAAAGCGGCGTCGATCGCTTCTGGTGGTCGGCGGGCTTGAAGCAACACTTCCGCTCGCACCGGCACGATAGAGCGTATGTCTGCTGGCTGCCTGATACTTAGACATCGTCATGTCCGGATATGCTGGCGGAATTGCCCTTAAACCATCATTCTCAACCATCTCGCTGAGAGGCTGAATAGAAATGGCCCGAAACGACAATATCCAAAACCAACTCGATCTGCGATTAATCCTTCTGACATACCTGGTTTCGTCCAAATAGACGATCCCGGCAGCGCTTACTTACATGAATACTATCGGATAAGCTTGGCAGGCTCGCTTTGGGTGCCGTCGAACCGCCAAGGCAACCCTCGTCCAAGGAACAAGAAATGCTGCCGGGACCTGACAACTTTGATGGGCAATTCGTCATTTCGACCGTCGCCAGACCATGCCCCAGCGGCTGGCGACAACGTCAACTTGATTGTCTCTTCCTGAACCTGGCTCCAGAGATAAGTGTCGTCCCGGTTCTGGATGCGGACGACAAGTCAATCGGCCTCCTTTTCGGGACTCCAATTGATATCGATCGCGGCGTTGTCGTCGATGGCCAATATCGCATCGATAGAAAGCTGGATGACGTGCAAGATCTGGATGATCTTGTCGAGAAGTGCATCTACCGCCTGGCCGGAAGTTTTCTGTTCGTACTCAGCGCTCTTGGCTCGCGACGCGTCTATCTCGACGCAGACGGCACACTCTCCCTCGTCTATGACGGGCTGGCAAAGGTTGCCGGTGCGACTGCTGCGGTTCTCCTTGACGCTGCTGGATATCAGGAGCGATTTCGGGCAAAGCTCTACAAAACGCTCGACGTCGACAATGCCGGTTGGTTTACGGCGGGCCTGACGGCGCATGAAGGGATCTCCCGTCTCCTCTGCAATCACTATCTGGACTTGGACAGTTGGACGCCGAAGCGCCACTGGCCCCTAGCTCCAATCGCAATATCTGAAGATCCAATGTCGTCTTGCGCGCGGATTTGCGAGCGCATCACTCAAACGACGGCGATTCTCGCCGGTGCCGGAAAAACCAGTGTTGCCCTGACCGCGGGCAACGACTCCCGTCTCCTGCTGGCGTGCTCGCGGCATCTCCTTGCCAATCTGACCTTTGTGACCGTTGCAGCACCAACCGCCGATGTGGATGTCGCCTGCGCGACCCGGCTGGCACGCCAGTTTGGCCTGCGGCATGAGCTTCTGCGCTACCGCGAAGCCACGCCGGAAGAAGCTGACCTCTGGAGATCCAGGGCCGGCCATTGCGTTGGCGGCAACAACGTCAAGATGCATCCGAGCGTCAGGCCTCTCGACGGACAATACTTCATCGGCGGGCTTGGCGGAGAAGTCGGTCGGGGCTTCCTCTGGTTGAATGCGGAGCACGACACAGCGATCGACGCGAAAGGTTTGGTGACCAGGTTGAAGCTGCCGCAGAACGCCGAGGTGATACAGGCAGTGGATGCCTGGCTTGCGCCCATTTCGCATTTGGACACCTTGGCTATACTGGATCTTGCATACCTAGAATTGCGAATGAGCGCATGGGGATTCTGCGATTCCTATGTAAAGCCGAAGCAACACGAAATACATCCCATGATCTCAAGAGCAAACTATGTGGACATGCTTTCGCTGCCACCCGAAACGAGACGGAAAGGCGAGATATATTTCAAAGCAATTGAAACGCTGTGGAAAGAAATATCGGAGATCCCGATAAACAAGTATGGAAACTACCGGGACATATTGCGGCCTGCCAGGGAGGCGATCAAAAATCCCAGGCGAGCGTCCAGAAAGGTCATGCAGATCGTAGGCACATGGAGATGAAAGGCCGGCGCAAACATCGATCGAAAACGATGCTGACAGCATTGGTGCGGGATCCGAGAGCTTTCGGGACTTCATTCTTTGATACCGTCGTTTATGCGGTGGCTGCGTTGCGCCGGACGGATTTCGGGCGTGCGCTGCCAGCATTCGGTTAAGGACGGCGCAGCCGATGGCTACCTCGGTCTTTTGTGCTTTGAAGGATCGCGCCCGCAGCCGGCGCCGATGATCGATTTGTAGCGACCGATGGCTGTCTCGACCAACGAACGCTTGCCATATCCGGTGGCTGCTTGCCATTTCATTCGCCCGTTCGTGTTGATTGCCGCGATGTGTCGGTCGCGCTGGCTATCGATCCCCGTGTTCGGGGGTAGACTGCGTTGACCCGAGGTCTTCGAGCGTTTTTCCCGTATCTATCCGTTCATTTTCGTGGACGAAGTGCAGGATCTTGCCGGCTACGATCTCGATATCCTGATGGCCTTGTTCAAAACGCCTTCCCAAGTCGTTCTGGTGGGTGACCCGAGGCAGGTGACCTACCTGACACACCTGGAAGCGCGTCACGAAAGACAGGAATGGCGGCATAGAGAACTTCATTCGCGAGACCCTGCCCAAAAAGCTCGCATTCGATATCGACGTGGCCAGCCTAGCCACATCGCATCTCAACAGCGCCGCGATATGCGCGTTGTCGTCCAAGCTCTATCCTGAAATGGCGGCGACTGCGGCATGTGACTGCGCAGATTGCCGTCAGCCGGAACCCCAGGACGCCGGACTATACATTGTCTGGCGTAATGATCTGCCTCGCTATTTCGAGACCGGCCGACCGGTACAGCTCCGATGGGGTTCCAACGCTAAGGTCGCATCTGCCGTTCTGCCGATGATCACCTTCGGACGATCTAAAGGACTTGGTTTTGACCGCGTCGTTGTCTATCCCACGCAAAACATGATGTCATGGCTGAAAGACCCAAAAGGAAAATTGGAGGGTGAGGCGCGTGCGAAGCTGTATGTCGCCCTGACACGTGCAAGGCACGTGCTCGCTGTTGTCTTTGACCTCCCCGAAGGTCAGGAGGTCCCCGGATTTACACTGTTCCAGTAGTCGAAATTCCCGGAAAACGGACCATATATAACTTCACGATATCAGCTCTTTAGGTCCCCAAATAGCGCAGCCATTTGCATGAAATTTGAAGAAAATTGCATTCACACCCATATTTCGCTATAGTGAGTGCAGGAGCTATCCCATGACGAAGTTACAGGAACTGAAAAAGCATCTGCGATCCGGCAAGGTCTACCGTCGGGAGGACCTCGCCCAATGGTCGTCCTCTGTCGATCGGCACCTGCAGCAGCTGCTGGCGGAAGGGTACCTGACCAAACTATCGACTGGCGTCTATCACCGGCCGAAGCAGACCGTGTTCGGCAAGGCTCCCGCCGAAGATGATGCCCTCGTCGAGGCGTTCCTGAAGGATGACCGTTATCTCGTCACCTCGCCCAATGCCTATAACAGCCTGGGTGTCGGAGCGACGCAGCTCTATAACAAGACCGTCGTCTACAACCATAAGCGCCACGGCAACTTCACGCTGGGCGGTCGGGAATTCGAGTTCCGCAAGAAACCGGCCTTCCCCAAAACCCTGACCAAAGAGTTCCTGCTGGTCGACCTGGTCAACAATCTCGACCATCTGGCCGAAGACCGTGAACAGGTGCTGGCCCGTGTGAAAGAACGTGCCCTGCAAGGCAATCGCAATGCCCTCACCCGTGCCGCCAAGGAATACGGAATGGTGCGCACACGCAAGTTCTTCAACGGCCTCGTAGCGGACGCGCATGCCAGCTGATTTCCTGCATAACCACAAGGATTTCGCGTCCCTGCTGCGTATCGTCGCCGATGAGATGAAGGTGCAGCCGGTGCTGGTCGAAAAAGACTACTGGATCATGCACTGCCTCTACGGCCTGCAGCAGCTGGGGATGGCGTTCGAGCTGAAGGGCGGCACCTCGCTCTCCAAAGGGTACCGCATCATCAACCGGTTCTCGGAGGATATCGATATCCGTATCGAGCCTCCCGAAGATATGGGGGTCAAGACCGGCCCCAATCATGACAAGCCCGCCCATCGCGAAAGCCGCAAGGCCTTCTATGACTGGCTGGCCGAGACGATCACGATCGACGGCATCAAAAGCAACGAGCGCGATACCGAATTCGACAACGAGAGTTATCGCAGCGGCGGCATCCGCCTTTATTATCCGGAGACGACCGGTACGACGTCGGTGCTCAAGGGCGGCGTCCTGCTCGAAGCCGGCTTCGATACGGTGGCCCCTAATATCGCTAAAGACATCAGCTCCTGGGCCTACGACTATGCATCATCGCGCGTCGAGCTGATCGATAATCGCGCGCTGGCCGTACCCTGTTACGAACCCGGCTACACACTGGTGGAGAAGCTCCAGACCATTTCCACCAAATATCGCAAGCAGCAGGAAACCGGAAAGTTCCCCGCCAATTTCCTCCGGCATTATTACGACGTCTATTGCCTGTTGGAACAACCGGACGTGCAAGCCTTCATCGGCATGGACGCGTATCGCGCCCACAAGGACCGGCGTTTTCCGAGACTCGACAATCCCGATATCAGCGGCAATCCGGCGTTCAGCCTTTCCGACCCCGAGACATTCGCGCTTTACGAACGCGCGTATGAGCGGACCGCGGCGCTTTATTACCATCGCAGGCCCAGCCTGAAAGAGATCCTCGCACGTATCGCGTCCTACGCAGAGCGCCTCTAGCGGTCCCGTCGCATTCCGGCTGATCTTTCGCCAGACCTCATCGTCCATGTGTTAGGGGCACGCCTCCGGGATGCGGGGTGTGAAGCGGAAATCCAGGGCATCCCGTAGGTGGGTCGTGGCCTTGAGTGTGGACCGGATTCCTACACAGCGCGGACGCTTTGCCCTGTCCGCCTGCCCGCTCCATTCGCCGCCTGCAGCGCCTCCCGTGTTGGGGGACAAACCGCCTTTCATCGCCGTGTTCTTGGGGAACCATCCATCAGGACAACAACCCATCAACAAAGGAGATGAACCATGAATTTCAAAAAACAAACCCCGGCAAGCCGGAGCCGAAAACAGAGCTGGCTCGGAAAAATCGGACAACCGGTATAAGTGGAATTCTTGCCTGACTTTGGCTTAGATGCCGGAAACAGGAGATACCATGACGAGACGACCGCGCCGGAACCATAGCCCGGCTTTCAAGGCGAAAGTGGCACTGGCTGCCATCAGGGGCGAGCAGACGCTGGTGGAGTTGTCCCAGCAGTTCGACGTGCATGTCAACCAAATCAAGCAATGGAAGGACCAGCTGCTTGAGGGAGCGACAGAGGTATTTGGCGATGATGCCAAATCGGAACCGGCGGTACCCACTGTCGATATCAAAACACTCCATGCCAAGATTGGAGAACTGACGCTGGAGAATGATTTTTTATCCGGTGCGCTCGGCAAAGCCGGGCTGCTGAGCGGAAAGAAATGATCAACCGCACACATAAGCTGTCGGTTGTCCGCCAGGCGAAGCTTCTCGGCCTCAGTCGCAGCAGCATCTATTATTCGCCGCGTCCGGTGTCTGACGGCGATCTGGCGCTGATGCGGCGGATCGACGAGCTGCATCTCGATTATCCCTTTGCCGGGAGCCGGATGTTGCAAGGGCTTTTGAAGGCAGACGGGTTTCAGACAGGGCGGCTTCATGTCGCAACGCTGATGAGGAAGATGGGTATAGAGGCGATCTACCGCCGCCCGAATACCTCAAAACCGGCACCAGGGCACAAGATCTATCCATATCTGCTGCGCAAGCTGGCGGTCACCAGACCCAACCAGGCGTGGGCTATGGACATTAGCTACGTTCCGATGGCGCGGGGTTTTGTCTATCTCTGCGCGGTCGTCGATTGGTTCAGCCGCCGGGTTCTGTCGTGGCGGCTGTCGATCACGATGGAGACGGCTTTTTGTATTGAAGCGGTCGAAGAGGCGCTCGCCAAGTATGGAAAGCCTGACATCTTCAATACCGACCAGGGATCGCAGTTTACGTCTACCGACTTCACGGCGGTGCTGAAGGAGGCCGAAATCGCCATCTCGATGGACGGCAGGGGCGCATGGCGGGACAATGTCTTCGTCGAGCGGCTCTGGCGGACTATCAAATACGAGGAAATCTATCTTCATGCCTACGAGAACGTCCCGCAGGCACGGGCTGGGATTGGTTGTTACATTAACTTTTACAACCAACGGCGCCCGCATTCATCGCTTGACCGGCAGACACCGGATCAGGCTTATTTCAACGCGCTGACGCCGATGCTGGCTGCAGCGTAACCAAGGCGGGAATCCACTTAACAAACGCCGGGTACTGTTCAGACAAACCGAGCCAGCTCA